>NZ_JASCPO010000126.1:0-17205 GCF_029960145.1 Pseudomonas sp. PS01299
GCGGTGCATCAGTCAACAATGAAGTGACTGACCCACCGCTTTCGCGAGCAAGCCCGCTCCCACAGGGATTTGTGTTGGGTTTGAAAAAAGGGGAATTACTCGGTACTGCCCAACCCTTGCCAGTGCTTGAGGCCGATAAAGATGAAGCGCAATTGCTGGGTGATCTTCGCCTGCGGCGTCAGATGCTCCGGCAGGGCCTCGGCGGGCGGGTCAATGATGTCCGGCAGAGTGGCGAACACCGATTTGACGATCAGGTCGGCGATTACGCTCAGCCCGGCAGCGTCCAGATGCTGCAACTTGGGCATCAATGTCAGGTCGGCCGCGAGGTCGGCGCTGATGTTTTCGCGCAGACGGCCAATCGCCTGACGCACCGGCTGCGAGCCGCCGTATTGCTCACGAGCGAGAAACAGGAACTGCGAACGGTTGGCGCTGACCACGTCGAGGAAAATCCGCACCGACGCATCGATGATCCCGCCCATGACGAATTCGTTGTGGCGCACCAGGCGGATGGTTTCGCGGAAGGTCTGGCCGACTTCACTGACCAGCACCAGACCCAACTCGTCCATGTCGGCAAAATGCCGATAGAAACCGGTGGGCACAATGCCGGCGGTCTTGGTCACTTCGCGCAGGCTCAGGCTGCCGAAACCTCGGCCGCTTTCCATCAAATGGCGGGCAGCGTCCATCAGGGCGTTGCGGGTCTGTTGTTTCTGTTCGGCGCGGGGCAGCATCGCAAAGGCGTTTTCTTGAGCGGGACAAGCGCCGCACTCTAGCAAATCGGCTTTGCTGGCGTCGAACGGCAGGGGGGAAAGTCAGTAGGAAAAAAGGTTTCGCAGATTGTCGGTACTGAAAAAGTCAAAAGCCCAATCCGGTGATTGGGCTTTTTTTCCAGGCCGCCATGGGCTTAGCTCAAAGCGCTGTTGCGTTCGATCACACGGTCACCACCGCCTTCGGCAACGGCTTGGCCCAGTGGGGTTTTATCGAAACCGTCTTCAGCCAGGGTCTGGCCTTGTGGAGTGCGGTCGCTGCCATCGGAAGCCAGGGTCTGACCTTGTGGAGTTTTGTCATAGCCGTCTTCAACCAGACCTTTCTGTTCCAGGCGATCACGGCCGCCTTCTGCTACAGCTTGACCTTGTGGGGTCTTGTCGTAGCCATCTTCAACCAGACCTTTTTCTTCCAGACGATGACGACCGTTTTCAGCCAGAGTCTGACCTTGTGGGGTACGGTCGCTGCCGTCAGCCGCCACAGTCTGGCTGAACACCGAGTGGCTGGATTTCACTTGTGGGGTAGCCTGATCGGCAGCGGGCAGGGCAAAAGCGGTGCTGGCTAGCATCGACAGGGTAAGGCTGAGCAGTAATTGGCGTTTCATGATGGGTTGCTCCTTGGGAGGGCGATAAAGTGGGTACGAAGCCAATGCTACTCTCGATAAGTCGATATAAAAGTTCATAAACGCAATGGTAATAATCAACAGAATTGATTGTTCTGCGGAAGCGCTCTAGCTCGGGCATTTGCGGGGGGGGGGTTGCACCGCAGTGGGTATTTTCGACTCACTCGCGCCTCGCAAATGTGCGGGCAGCGGTAACGCTGTTCGACCAATCGGTCAGCATTCGGGCGATTTTTTGCCGCGGAATCTATATTCCGATTAAACCTGCGCACTGTTTGCCAGTCGTAGAATTCATGAGGGCCGCTTTGGCCCGCCGTTTCAGCTGTGCGTCGCGAAGTCGGCGTGCGGTCGTCATCAGGAGTTTTGTGCATGACGCGCACCGGAAAAATCTTCAGTTGGACCTTCGCCATCCTCTTACTGCTGTTGGCGGTACTGGTTCTGATCATCGTGTTCTTCGACTGGAACCGGATCAAACCGCCGCTCAACGCCAAAGTCTCGGAAGAATTGCATCGTCCGTTCGCCATCAATGGCAACCTCGCGGTGATCTGGCAGCGTGAGCCGGACGAGGGCGGCTGGCGGGCCTGGGTGCCGTGGCCGCACGTGGTGGCTGAGGACCTGACGCTGGGCAACCCGGATTGGTCGAAGCAGCCGCAGATGGTCACGCTCAAACGTGTGGAACTACGCATCTCGCCGCTGGCACTGCTGGCGCAACGGGTGACGATCCCGCGCATCGACCTGACCGAACCCAACGCGCAACTGCAACGCCTGGCCGATGGCCGCGCCAACTGGACCTTCAAGTTCGACCCGAAAGACCCGAATGCCGAACCGTCGAACTGGGTGGTGGACATCGGAGCCATTGGTTTCGACAAGGGCCACGTCACCCTGGATGACCAGACACTCAAGACTAATCTCGACGTGTTGATCGATCCGCTGGGCAAACCGATTCCGTTCAGCGATATCGTCGGCGCCAAAGCCGCGAAGACCGCGCAGGACAAGGGCGCCGCGCCGCAGGACTATGCATTCGCGCTGAAGGTCAAAGGCCAGTACCACGGTCAGAATCTTACCGGCCAGGGCAAGATAGGCGGATTACTGGCGTTGCAGGACGCGAACAAGCCATTCCCGCTGCAGGCCCAGGCGAAGATCGGCGCCACCAGCATCGAACTCGCCGGCACCTTGACCGACCCGCTGAACCTTGGCGCTCTTGATCTGCGTCTTAAATTGGCGGGCGCAAGCCTAGGCAACCTCTATCCACTGACCGGCGTGACCCTGCCGGATACGCCGCCGTATTCCACCGACGGTCATCTGATTGCCAAGTTGCATGACGCCGCCGGTGCGAAATTCACTTATGAACAGTTCAACGGCAAGATCGGCGGCAGTGACATTCACGGCGATCTGACCTACGTCGCCAGCCAGCCACGGCCCAAGCTCAGCGGCGCGTTGCTGTCCAATCAATTGCTGTTCGCCGACCTCGCGCCGCTGATCGGCGCCGACTCGAATGACAAGCAAAAGGCCCGCGGCGGCGAGAGTAAGCAGCCGACCGACAAAGTGCTGCCGGTGGAAGAATTCAAGACCGACCGCTGGCGCGCGATGGATGCCGACGTCGAGTTCACCGGCAAGCGCATCGTCCACAGCGAAAAGCTGCCGTTCACCGACCTCTATACCCACCTGAAACTCAACGACGGCGAACTCAGCCTCGAACCGCTGCGCTTCGGCGTGGCCGGCGGCAATCTGGACGCGCAGATCCGCCTCAATGGTCGCACCGAACCGCTGGAAGGCCGGGCCAAACTGACTGCGCGCGGCTTCAAGCTCAAGCAGTTGTTCCCGACCTTCGAACCGATGAAAACCAGCTTCGGTGAGCTCAACGGTGATGCTGATATCAGCGGTCGCGGCAACTCGGTGGCCAAGCTGCTCGGCGGCGCCAATGGCCAGTTGAAGATGCTGATCAACGACGGGGCGATCAGCCGTGAGCTGATGGAACTGGCAGGGCTCAACGTCGGCAACTACGTGGTCGGCAAGATCTTTGGCGACAAGGAAGTGAAGATCAACTGCGCGGCGGCGGACTTCGACATCAAGACTGGCCTGGCGACCACACGGCTGTTTGTGTTCGATACCGAGAACGCGATCATCTACATCGACGGCACCGCGAACATGGCCACCGAGCAATTGGACCTGACGGTGACACCAGAGTCCAAAGGCTGGCGTCTGATTTCGCTGCGTTCACCGTTGTACGTGCGCGGCAAGTTCATCAAGCCGGACGCCGGGGTCAAGGCCGTGCCGTTGATGCTACGCGGGGCGGGGATGGTGGCGCTGGGCGTGATTGCTGCACCGGCGGCGGGGCTGTTGGCGCTGGTGGCGCCGAGCGGCGGGGAGCCGAATCAGTGTGCGCCTCTGCTTGAGCAGATGAAGGCGGGCAAGGCGCCAGTGACCGTCAAGCCAACCAAGTAAATCTTCAGCGTCTGTAAACGCGTCATCGCGAGCAGGCTCACTCCTACAGGTACAGCGCAAAACTTGTAGGAGTGAGCCTGCTCGCGATAGCGGTATCAAAGGTTCAGAGGTCTTTCAGAATGTCGGCCATGTCATCCGCGTGCTCTTCTTCCTGCGCGAGGATGTCTTCGAAGATGCGCCGGGTGGTCGGGTCTTTCTCGCCGATGTACTGGATGATCTCGCGGTAGCTGTCGATGGCGATCCGTTCGGCCACCAGGTCTTCGTAGACCATTTCCTTCAAGGTGTTCCCGGCCACGTATTGGGCGTGGGACATTTTCGACAGCAGGTCCGGATTAAACTCCGGCTCGCCGCCCAGTTGCACGATGCGCTCGGCCAGACGGTCGGCGTGTTGCGCTTCCTGGGTCGCGTGTTCGAGGAATTCTTCCGCGGCCACGTGAGCCTTCACGCCGTTGGCCATGAAGTAATGACGCTTGTAACGCAGCACGCAGACCAGTTCGGTGGCCAGCGACTCGTTGAGCAAGCGCAGCACCTCGTCACGGTCGGCGCTGTAGCTCTCGGTTACCGCGCCGTTCTCGACGTGTTGTCGCGCACGTTCGCGCAGGGTTTTGACATCTGACAAGTGCAGGTCGTCGCTCATGTTGATCTCCAGGAGGCTAATCCAATGGCGCCACGCTCTACAGGCGTGATCGGTTACCCAAGTTGTGAGTCCTGAGCGACGCAAAAAGTTTTATGAGATTTCCGGCGACCTTGGTACCAGCCCGGACAACTGCGCTTCTTCGCGCAACCAGGCAAAAAATGCCCGCACCGGCGGATGCCGCTCCCGTCCCGGCACACACAGCGCGCTGTATCCGGCACCATCGACTTGCACCTGCCCCTTGTACGGCACCAGCAACCCACTGGCGACGCTCTGCGACACCAGAATATTGCTCGCCAGCACCAGACCTTGCCCGGCAATCGCCGCTTGCAGAGCGTAATGCTCCTCATCGTATTCACGGATCGCCGGATGCTGGTTCAGCCACGACTCGCCGGAGCGAGCGCACCACGCTTCCCAGCCATGGGCATACAGCTTCGAGTTGTGCCAGCGCACGCTGATCAGCGCCGGCGTGCGCCGGGCGGCCAGCGCCACCTGTTCCGGCGAGCCATACACGCCGAAGGTCTCATCGAACAGGCACAAGCCGTAAAGGTTGGGGTAATCGTCGAGGCTATAGCGCAGCACCAGATCGACGCTGGCGTCCTGATGCAGGTCGATGACTTCGCAGTGGGTATCGAGGCGCACGTTGATGTTCGGGTGTTGCGCATAAAATCTTCCGAGGCGCGGCACCAGCCACAGCGCGGCAAACGCGGCGGTGGTCGACAGTGTCAGGTTGCTGCCGCTGCGTTGCGGACGCAGGGTGTCGACGCTTTGCGCGACTTCCAGTAGCGCGCCGTGCAGGCTGCGAAACAGTCGCTCGCCCCCTTCGGTCAGGCGCACCTGACGCGGCAAACGCTCGAACAGCGTCACGCCGAGCCAGTCTTCCAGCGCTCGGATCTGATGGGAAATCGCCGTCGGTGTGACTGACAGCTCTTCAGCAGCGGCCTTGAAGCTCAACAGCCGCGAAGCGGATTCGAAGGCGCGCAGGGCGGTCAGCGGCAACGAGGCGAACATTGAATACTCCATGCATGAAACAAATTCATCCCGACTGATTTTTGCTCATTTGAGACAGCGGCGGGTCGGCGCCAATCTGGCGCTACACAGCCATTCAAGTCTAGTCCCAAGGAGATTCAGATGAGCAAGATTCTTGCGGTCCATGCCAGTCCACGGGGTGACCGTTCGCATTCACGGCGCCTCGCGGAAAGCTTTCTCAGTGCCTGGCAATTACGTCATCCGCAGGCGCAGGTCACCCGCCGTGAAGTCGGACGGGCGCCGATTCCAGCGGTCAACGAGGCGTTTGTGGCGGCGGCTTTTTACCCTGAACCCGAAGCACGGCCGTTGTCGATGCAGGCCGATCTGGCGCTCAGCGATCAACTGGTCGGCGAGTTGTTCGAGCATGACCTGCTGCTGATTTCCACGCCGATGTACAACTTCAGCGTACCCAGCGGCCTCAAGGCGTGGGTCGATCAGATCGTGCGTCTGGGCCTGACGTTCGACCACACCCTGGACAACGGCGTGGCCCAGTACACGCCGCTGCTGCAAGGCAAGAAAGCGCTGATCGTCACCAGTCGCGGCGGGTTCGGCTTCGGCCCCGGCGGCGAACTGGAAGCACTGAACCATGCCGATCCATGGCTGCGCACGGCGCTGGGTTTCGTCGGCATCAACGACGTCAGCGTGGTCGCGGCTGAGGGCGAAGAGTCGGCCGAGCGCACCTTCGCGGTATCAGTGGCCGAGGCCGAGCAGCGTTTGCTCGACCTCGTCCGGACGTTCTAAGTGGCCTGGCTGTTCTTGCTGATCGCCGCCGGTTTCGAGGTGACTTTCGCCATGGGCATGAAGTACGCCGAAGGCTTCACCCGCTTGTGGCCGTCGCTGATCACGGTGGTGGCGGCGATTGGCGGGATTTACTTCCTGACGTTGGCGCTGCGCGAGTTGCCGGTGAGCATCGCCTATCCGATCTGGACGGCGATCGGCTCGCTGGGCACGGTGTTTCTCGGTGTTGCCCTGCTCGGCGAGAGCCTGACTCTGGTCAAACTGCTGTCGGTGGGGCTGATTGTGGCGGGGGTGGTGGGCCTGAAGTAGGCTGATGGTGCAGTTGTCATCATCAAGGAGGAGGCTTGGCGGGCGTTTTGCACGTCTGGCATCCACTCAGCGACCACAAGGATGTTTGCCCATGTCACAAAGTTCGGCGACACGTTATCCACTGGTACTGGTGCCGGGCATGCTCGGGTTTATCCGGCTGCTGCTGTATCCGTACTGGTACGGCATCATCAAGGCGTTGCGCCGTGGCGGGTCGACGGTGATTGCGGTGCAGGTATCGCCGCTCAATTCCACCGAGGTGCGTGGCGAGCAGTTGCTGGCGCGCATCGACGAAATTCTGCGCGAGACCGGCGCCGCCAGGGTCAATCTGTTCGGCCACAGCCAGGGTTCGCTGACCGCACGTTATGCTGCTGCCAAACGGCCGGATCTGGTCGCCTCGGTAACCTCCGTGGCCGGGCCCAATCACGGTTCTGAACTGGCCGACTATCTGCAGAAACACTACCCGGCGAACAGCGCCAAGGGCCGCGTGCTGGAGGTGCTGTTGCGTTTTGTCGGCTGGCTGATGGCGTTGCTGGAAACCGGTTACCACGGGCCGAAACTGCCGGTGGACATCCACGCTTCGCATCAATCGCTGACCAGCGAAGGCGTGGCGCTGTTCAATCAGCGTTATCCACAGGGCCTGCCCGAGACCTGGGGCGGTCACGGGCCGGAAGAGGTCAACGGCGTGCGTTATTACTCGTGGTCGGGGACGTTGCAACCGGGCAAAACTGATCGCGGTGGCAACCTGTTCGACGGCACCAACCGCAGCTGCCGCTTGTTCGCAAAAACCTTCGTGCGTGAGCCGGGGCAGTGTGACGGGATGGTCGGGCGTTACAGCTCGCACCTCGGCACGGTGATTGGCGACGACTATCCGCTGGATCACTTCGACATCGTCAATCAGTCGCTGGGGCTGGTGGGGAAGGGCGCGGATCCGGTGCGGTTGTTTGTCGAGCATGCGGCGCGGCTAAAGGCTGCCGGATTGTGACTCGCTTTTGTGGCGAGGGGATTTATCCCCGATGGGCTGCGCAGCAGCCCTTGTTTTGAGATAAATAGCGGGGTCGCTTCGCGCCCCTTCGGGGATAAATCCCCTCACCACAGGGCCAGATCAGGCAACGCTGAGTTTTCGGCCTAGAACGGTGGTCCAGCGCTCCGACAGAATCACCCCACCCAATGTCAACACCCCACCCACCAGGTGATACATCGCCAACTGCTCCTTCAGCACCACCGCCGCAATCAGCGCGGTAATCAGCGGCAGCAGGTTAAAGAACAACGTCGTGCGGCTCGGCCCCAGACGCTGCACCGCCTGCATCCACGCCAGCGGCGCAAGCATTGACGCCAGCAGGCACGCGTACAGCACCAGCGGAATGTTCTGCGCGGTGAAGCCGGTTTTCGGCGAGGCGGCGTACAGCGGAAACAGCACCACAATCGCCACCAGCACCTGCAGGTACAACAACACCAGCGGCGGCAGGCGCAGCTGCCATTTTTTCAGCAGGGTGCTGTAGATCGCGTAGGCCAGGGTGGCGATCAGCATCATCGCGTCACCCAGGTTCACTCCATGTTGCAGCAGCGCGCCGAGGCTGCCGGACGACACCACCACCAGCACGCCGGCGAACGACAGCACCGCGCCGAACAATGCCCCAGCGGTCAGGCGCTGGCCGAGGCTGATGATTGCCATAGCCAGCGACATCAGCGGCATCAGCGACAAAATGATGCCCATGTTGGTCGCCGTGGTCAGCGTCGCGGCGAAGTAGGCCAGGCTTTGATAGACCGCCATCCCGAGCACGCCGAGGATGAAGATCTTGCCCAAGTTCGGGCGGATCTGCGGCCAGTGCGCGATCACCGCTTTGAGCATGAACGGGGTGAACAGCAGACCGGCGAGCAGCCAGCGGTAGAAACCGATCTCGGCGGGGAAGATCGCCCCGACCGCCAGTTTGTTGATCACGGTATTGCCGGCCCAGATGAAAATCGCCAGCAGGGGAAACGCGTATTGCATGGGTTAAAACCAGAACGTTGATGAACGGTGATTATCGCCTGTCTGGATGCAGCCCTATACTGCGAACCGGACAACCTGCCACTGCAACCGGACAGCATGAACAGCAAACACATCGATCTGCTGGATTTCAGCGAACTGCCGTCGGCGGTGTACTTTCGCTATGCCGACTTCAACGCCCATGAATACGCGGCGCCGCACCGTCATCCGTGGGGCACGCTGGAGTACGCGGCCCACGGTGTGCTGCACATGGACGTCGACGGCAACCGCTTCATGTCGCCGCCGCACTACGCGGTGTGGGTGCCGCCGCAGGTCGAGCACAGTTTCTACAGCCATCAACCGGTCAACTACCGCGCGGTGTGCCTCGATCCGAAGGTTTGCGCCGATCTGCCGCCGCGCGCCTGCACGCTGGCAATCAGCGACATTCTCAAGGCGATTCTCAAGGACTTCGCCGCCCGCGACGTGAAAATCCCCGAACTGGATGCCGACCAGCGTCTGGCCCAGGTGTTGGTCGATCAATTGCAACAGGCGCCGGTGCATGAATGTTATCTGCCGTACGCAAGCAATCCCGGGTTGCTGGCGATCCTCGACGCCTTGCAGGCCGATCCGGGCAATAACCTCCCGCTGGCCCACTGGGCGGCGCAAGTGCACGTCAGCGAGCGTACGTTGGCCCGGCAGTTCGTGCGCGAACTGGGACTGAGTTTCGGCGAATGGCGTCAGCGCCTGCGTTATCTCGCGGCGATCGAGGCGCTGGAAAGCACGAAGAGCGTGCAGGAAATCGCTTTCGATCTCGGCTACAGCAGCGGCTCGGCGTTCATTGCCATGTTTGCCCGGCAGGCCGGGTGTACGCCGGAACAGTATCGGCGTAGCCACGTGGAAGGCAGGAAGGTGTAACAAGATTTGGCTACACTTCAGCGGAGGCCGCATCCATCGATGCGGCGACAAGGAGAAAACTCCATGAAGATGTTGCGTGTCCCTTTGTTGATGATCGGTCTGCTCCTGTGTTCCCAGGGTTTCGCCGCCACGGCGCAACAGAACAAAATGACCACCTGCAATGCTGACGCTACCGCCAAAAGCCTCAAGGGCGACGAGCGCAAGACTTTCATGAGCACTTGCCTCAAGGCTGCACCGGCCGCCAATGACGGCAAAGTGGTGACCCCGCAGCAGGAGAAAATGAAAACCTGCAACGCCGACGCGAAAACCAAGGCGCTGACCGGCGATGCGCGCAAGACCTTCATGAGTGATTGCCTGAAGAAAAAGTAAGCACTTGAGTCTTGTGGTGAGCGGGCTGGCCTCTTCGCGAGCAAGCTCGCTCCCACAGGAGTGCGCATTCCAATGTGGGAGCGAGCCTGCTCGCGAAGGGGCCATTGAGCACGACAATAGCCCCTGCATATCCCTAGTGCTCTCCCCGGATCGCTGGCAGACTGCCAATCCTTTTACGCCGTTCGTTTTGAGGCTGTATGCCAACGTTTTCTGAGCGTCATGTTGTGTTTTGGGTCAGCTGCATCATCATTTGCGGCGGTTTGTTGCTGGCGTTGCCGCTGCGCTTGTTGCCCAGCCTGCTGGCCGGTTTGCTGGTGTTCGAGCTGGTCAACATGCTCACCCCGCAACTGCAACGGCTGATCGAAGGTCGGCGTGCGCGCTGGCTGGCGGTGGCGCTGCTGGGCACCCTGGTGGTCAGTGTGCTGGCGCTGATCTTTGCTGGCGCCATCAGTTTCCTGCTGCACGAAGCGGAAAATCCGGGCGCCTCGCTCGACAAATTCATGGGCGTGGTCGATCGCGCGCGCGGCCAACTGCCGCCGTTCCTCGATGCCTACCTGCCGGCCAGCGCTGCGGAATTTCGCGTGGCCATCGGCGAATGGGCGAGCAAGCATCTGTCCGAGCTGCAACTGGTAGGCAAGGACGCGGCGCACATGTTTGTCACCCTGCTGATTGGCATGGTTCTCGGCGCGATCATTGCTCTGCAGCGAGTACCGGATCTGACCAAACGCAAACCGCTGGCCGCCGCCCTGTTCGACCGTCTGCATCTGGTGGTTCAAGCCTTTCGCAACATCGTCTTCGCGCAGATCAAGATTTCCCTGCTGAACACGTTCTTCACCGCGATTTTCCTGGTGGTGGTCTTGCCGCTGTTCGGCATCAAGCTGCCGCTGACCAAGACCCTGATCGTCCTGACGTTCCTGCTCGGCCTGCTGCCGGTGATCGGCAACCTGATGTCGAACACGCTGATCACCATCGTCGGTCTGTCGCTGTCGATCTGGGTGGCGGTGGCGGCGCTGGGCTATCTGATCTTTATCCACAAGCTCGAATACTTCCTCAACGCGCGCATCGTCGGCGGGCAGATCAGTGCCAAGTCGTGGGAATTACTGCTGGCGATGCTGGTGTTCGAAGCCGCGTTCGGCCTGCCGGGGGTGGTGGCGGGGCCGATTTATTACGCGTACCTGAAGAGTGAGTTGAAGCTGGGCGGGATGGTTTGATTCAAGCCTTATAGCGTTTGAAAGTGCCCTTTCGCGAGCAAGCCCGCTCCCACAGGTTCAGTGTGATCCTGTGGGAGCGGGCTTGCTCGCGAATGGCGCGCCGCTGATTCTGGATCAGGCCATCGAACCGTAGCGCTTCATCGCCTCAATCGCCAGACCGCTGCCAATGCTGCCAAAGATATTCCCTTCAACATGTCGCGCATTCGGCAGCATCGCCGAAACGCTGTTGCGCAGCGCCGGAATGCCGCTTGAACCGCCGGTGAAGAACACCGTATCGACCTGAGCCACCGACACGTTGGCATCGTTCAACAGCTGCGTAACGCTGCCGCGCACGCGCTCAAGCAAGGCGTCGATGGAGGATTCGAACAGGGCGCGGCTCAGTTCCACGCTCAGGCCCGGCTCAATACGGTCCAGCGGTACGTGGCGGCTGTCGGCGTGGGTCAACTGGATCTTGGTTTCTTCGACTTCCATCGCCAGCCAGTGCCCGGCGCGCTGTTCGATCAGCTTGAACAACCGGTCGATGCCGCCGGTGTCTTCAATGTCGTAGCGCATGCTGCCCAGCGCCAGGGTGGATTTCTGCGAGTACACCGAGTTGATGGTGTGCCAGGTCGCCAGGTTCATGTGGTGACTGGTCGGCATGTAGGCGCCGCTCTTCATCCGGCTGCCGTAGCCGAACAGCGGCATCAGGCCTTGCAGGCTCAGCTGTTTGTCGAAATCGGTACCGCCGATGTGCACGCCGCCGGTGGCGAGGATGTCATCGTGGCGGTTGTCCATGCCGCGACGCTCGGGCGACAGGCGCACCAGCGAGAAGTCCGAGGTACCACCGCCGATGTCGACGATCAGCACCAGCTCTTCTTTTTCGATGGTCGACTCGTAGTCGAATGCCGCAGCGATCGGTTCGTACTGGAACGACACGTCCTTGAAACCGAGCTTGCGCGCCACTTCGACCAGGGTGTCTTCGGCTTCCTGGTCGGCCAGCGGGTCGTCATCGACGAAAAATACCGGACGCCCCAGCACCACCTGCTCGAACTCCCGACCGGCGGCCGTTTCGGCACGGCTCTTGAGCTGGCCGATGAACAGCCCCAACAGATCCTTGAACGGCATCGCCGTGCCGAGGACGCTGGTGTCGTGCTTGATCAGCTTGGAACCCAGCAGGCTCTTGAGCGAGCGCATCAGCCTGCCTTCGTAGCCTTCCAGGTACTCGTGCAGGGCCAGGCGCCCGTAAACCGGACGGCGCTCTTCGATATTGAAGAACACCACCGACGGCAGGGTGATCTTGTCGTCTTCCAGCGCGATCATCGTTTCCATGCCGGGGCGCAGCCAGCCGACGGTGGAGTTGGAGGTGCCGAAGTCGATACCGCAGGCACGGGCTGGAGAGGCGTTGTTCATGTCTTTCGGGTTCCGGTCAAAAAACGGCCGCGCAGTGTATGTCAGTGCGCGGCAGATTCGAAGGCCGGTCATCTGCTATTTCACGACTAAGCTTCTTGAAAGTCGCAGCTTCGCCCCAAACTTGCTGGCATGGGCCGGCAGACATACCGGCGGTCGCAAGAACCGTCGTCCACTGCCGATAAACTTCTGCTGCGCCACCCGGTCACAAAGTTGAGATCGGTCAACCCGGCACGCGCGAATGAGCGCATGCTGGCCTCGGCGCGAAATCGATAACGGATGGTGATTCCTTCGATGGACTTCAAAGACTATTACAAGATACTCGGCGTGGAGCCGACAGCGGACGACAAGGCGATCAAGGCTGCCTATCGCAAGCTGGCGCGCAAATACCACCCCGATGTCAGCAAGGAAAAAGATGCCGAGGCCAAGTTCAAGGACGCCTCGGAAGCCTATGAAGCGCTGAAAAGCGCCGACAAGCGCGCCGAATATGACGAGCTGCGCCGTTATGGCCAGCACGGTCAGCCGTTCCAGGGCCCGCCGGGCTGGCAGAGCCGTGGCGGTTTTGGTGGCGGCGGTGGCGACACCGGCGACTTTTCGGACTTCTTCAGTTCGATCTTCGGCAATCGCGGCGCCGGTTTCGGTGGCGACGGTCGGCAACAACGCAGTGCAGGGCGCCGAGGGCAAGACGTGGAAATGGAACTGCCGGTCTTCCTTGAGGAGACTTTGTCGGACGAGTCGAAGAAGGTCAGCTTTCAGGTCCCGCAATACAACGCCAACGGTCAGCACGTCAGCAATACCAGCAAGAGCCTGAACGTGAAGATCCCGGCGGGCGTCACCGACGGCGAGCGCATCCGCCTCAAAGGGCAGGGCGCACCGGGCATCGGTGGCGGGGCCAATGGCGACCTGTACCTGACCATTCGCTTTGCGCCGCATCCGAAATTCGATGTCGAAGGCGAAAACCTGATCATCACCCTGCCATTGGCACCGTGGGAGCTGGCGTTGGGCGCTGAAGTGGCGGTGCCGACCCTGACCGGCAAGATCAACCTCAAGGTTCCGGCCGGCAGCCAGAATGGCCAGCGCATGCGCGCCAAGGGTCATGGCTTGAAAAACAAGGCCGGTGAGCGTGGTTATCTGTTCGTGCAGCTCAAGGCCGTGATGCCGAAAACCTCCGACGACGAGGTCAAGGCGCTGTGGCAGGAACTGGCGAAAAAAGCTGCGTTCAACCCACGCGAGAACTTCTGAATCCGACGACGGAGTAGCCCATCATGAGCAGCCCCCTGATCGTTCAACTGGACATGGCAGAATTCTGTGAGGCGGCCGATCTGTCGGACGTCTACGTGATCGAAATCGTCGAACACGGCATCCTCGAACCTCAGGGCGCGCAGCCCCGGGAATGGCGGTTCACCGACTACGAGCTGAGCCTGGCCAAGCGCGCCGCGAAGTTGCGGCGCGAGCTGGAGCTGGAGTGGGAGGGCGTCGCCCTGGCACTGAATCTGCTGGAGGAAGTGCACGAGTTGCGGGCGGAGAACCGGATGCTGCGTCAGCGATTGGGGCGCTTGGTGGTCGAATAGTTTTACCGTTGGTTTTTGAGTGTTTTTGCCGGCCCCTTCGCGAGCAAGCCCGCTCCCACATTTGACTGCTTTTCAACTGGAGAACCGCGGTCGAATGTGGGAGCGGGCTTGCTCGCGAAGAACGATTACGCGGTAAGCCTGCTTAAACCTTTCTCGGCAAAACCACACTGAACAATGTCCCGTCAGCCTCACTCGAGCTGACATCGATCGTCCCGCCATGGGCGGTCACCACTTCCTTGACGATAAACAGACCCAACCCGAGGCTGGTCGACGGCTGCCCGAGTTCTTCGTCGGCGCTGCGCACCAGCGGGTCGAAAATCGTACCGATCGCCTCTTCGGAAATCGGTGTGCCGTAGTTGTGCACCGACAGGCACACGTGGTCGCCCTCGCCACGCAGATCGAGGGTCACGTCGCGCTGGTTGGCACCGTGCTGCAAGGCATTGCCGATCAGGTTTTGCAGTAACTGGTCGATCCGTCCGGCGTCCCACACGCCGCTGGTGTCACCGTGCACGGTGAGCCTGGGATCGGATTGCGGTTGACCGGCGCAAGCTTCGGCGATCGCCGCTCGCGCCGCAACGGCCAGATCCATCGGTGCCGGCTCGATCGGCAGGCTACGGCCCAGACGACTGCGCACCAGTTCCAGCAGATCGCTGACCATCGTCGCCATGTGCCGCGCGCCACGCTTGATGTGCTGGGCGCAGGCCAGGGCATCGCCTTCAAGGCTGGATTTGCGCAGCAGCAGTTCGGTGGACATGCTCACCGCCTGCAGCGGCGCACGCAGGTCATGGCCGAGGATGGCGAGGAAAATGTCCCGCGAGCGATTGACCTGCTCGGCGTAGGCCGCGGTGGATTCGGCCAGTGCCTCGTCGATGGCTTCGTTGAAACGGATCATGTCCTGAAAATAGGTCATGTCCGGCGATTCAAGGCTGTTGACCCACAGGCGGATCACGCAGGCACGCAAATGGCGGAATTCGCTGGTCATCTGCACCAGATCGAAACCGACGGTGTGGCGCAGCTCGCCATGGCTGGCGCCGGCCTCGTCCAGGCTCGGGGTCTTTTCCGGGCCTTCGCCCTTGGCTTTGGCAGCCTGTTCGGCGGGGCTTTGCGGCTTGTTCATGTCGCGGGCGGCGGCCCGCAGAATCTCGCTGGCGTGATCGCGCAGCGCAGTGGAATCCAGATAGTCGGCGGCCGGCGTGATGGTCGCGGCGAACTGTTCCCACTCATCGACGATAGGGTCGATATTGGCCACGATGAACTCGGAAAGACGCATGGGCAGTTCCTGAAAAAAGGCGGAGCGAATCGAATATTAGCCCCTTTGGCGGGAAATACACGACCGTTTGCACAGTGCTTTTCCAGCGACATGAAAAAGGCCCCGGGATCGTGCGCAAGACACGAAACCGGGGCCTTTTGCCGTGCGTCAGAACAGGAAGTAGCGCTGAGCCATCGGCAGGGTCTCGGCCGGTTCACACCACAGCAGCACGCCGTCAGCCTTGACCTGATAGGTCTGCGGATCGACGTCGATGTTCGGCAGGTAATCGTTGTGGATCAGGTCGGTTTTCTGTACGTCGCGGCAGCCTTTGACCACGCTGATTTTCTTCTTCAGGCCCAATGCCTCGGGCAACCCGGCCTCCTGCGCGGCCTGACTGATGAACGTCAGGCTGGTGGCGTGCAGCGAGCCGCCGTAACTGGCGAACATCGGGCGGTAGTGCACCGGTTGCGGGGTTGGAATCGACGCGTTGGCGTCGCCCATCAGACTGGCGGCGATGGCGCCACCCTTGAGGATCAGCGTCGGTTTGACGCCGAAGAACGCCGGACGCCAGAGCACCAGGTCGGCCCATTTGCCAACTTCGATCGAACCCACTTCATGGCTGATGCCATGGGTGATCGCCGGGTTGATCGTGTACTTGGCGATGTAGCGCTTGGCGCGGAAGTTGTCGTTGCCTTCGCCGTCCTGCGGCAGCGGGCCGCGCTGCTTTTTCATCTTGTCAGCAGTCTGCCAGGTGCGTGTGATGACTTCGCCGACGCGGCCCATGGCCTGGCTGTCGGAGCTGATCATTGAAAACGCGCCGAGGTCGTGGAGGATGTCTTCGGCGGCGATGGTTTCGCGGCGGATACGGCTTTCGGCGAACGCCACGTCTTCGGCGATGCTCGGGTCGAGGTGGTGGCAGACCATCAGCATGTCGAGGTGTTCGTCGATGGTGTTGCGGGTGAACGGCCGGGTCGGGTTGGTCGAGCTCGGCAGCACGTTAGGAAAACCGCAGGCCTTGATGATGTCCGGCGCATGACCGCCGCCGGCACCTTCGGTGTGATAGGTGTGAATGGTGCGGCCCTTGAACGCGCCGAGGGTGGTTTCGACGAAACCCGATTCGTTGAGGGTGTCGGTGTGGATCGCCACCTGCACGTCGTACTGGTCGGCGACGCTCAGGCAGTTGTCGATGCTCGCCGGGGTGGTACCCCAGTCTTCGTGCAGTTTGAGGCCGATGGCGCCGGCCTTGACCTGCTCGATCAGCGGCTCCGGCAGGCTGGCGTTGCCCTTGCCGGTGAGGCCGATGTTCATCGGGAACGCGTCGGCGGCCTGCAGCATCCGCGCCAGGTGCCACGGCCCGGAGGTGCAGGTGGTGGCGTTGGTGCCGGTCGCCGGCCCGGTGCCGCCGCCGATCATGGTGGTGACACCGCTCATCAGCGCTTCTTCGATCTGCTGCGGGCAGATGAAGTGGATGTGCGTGTCGATGCCGCCGGCAGTGAGGATCATGCCTTCACCGGCGATCACCTCGGTGCTGGCGCCGATGGCGATGGTCACGTTGGGCTGTACGTCCGGGTTACCGGCCTTGCCGATCGCGGCGATCCGCCCGTCCTTGAGGCCGACGTCGGCTTTGACGATGCCCCAGTGGTCGATGATCAACGCGTTGGTGATCAGCGTGTCGACCACTTCGGCGGCGAGCAGTTGGCTCTGGCCCTGTCCGTCGCGGATGACTTTGCCGCCGCCGAATTTGACTTCTTCGCCGTAGGTGGTGAAGTCCTTTTCGACTTCGATCCACAACTCGGTGTCCGCCAGGCGCACCTTGTCGCCGACGGTGGGGCCGAACATGTCGGCGTAGGCTTGTCTGGAAATCTTCATGTGTTCGCCTTGGAATTCAATGGTCTTTGAGGCTGTTCGCTGCGCTCACAGATTCGCGAGCAAGCCCGCTCCCACAATTGACCGCATTTCAACTGAAGGAACGCGGTCGAATGTGGGAGCGGGCTTGCGCGCG
>NZ_JASCPO010000127.1:0-16870 GCF_029960145.1 Pseudomonas sp. PS01299
CGAAAGCGGTGGGTCTGTTGACTGATTGAGTGACTGACTCGACGCTTTCGCGAGCAAGCCCGCTCCCACAGGGGGGACTATTTTCAGGCGTGGGAGAGGCGTTCAAGGCCGACGAACGGGCAGGCGGCGAGCAGATCGGACAGCGCGCGGCCATCGGCCAGGCGCAGATCTTCAGGCGCCAGTTCGGCCAGCGGATACAGAACGAACGCCCGTTCCTGAATCTGATAATGCGGGACTTTCAGGCGTGCCTCGTCGATAAGCCGATCGCCGAACAGCAGGATATCCAGATCCAGCGTACGCGGCCCCCAACGTTCCAGTCGCTCGCGGCCCTGATCGTTCTCGATGGCTTGCAGCGCATCGAGCAGGTCCAGCGGCGCGAGGTCACTGTCGAGGGCAGCGACCGCGTTGGTGTAACGCGGTTGCCCTGGCAGCAGTGAATCGCTCTGATAGAACGCCGAGACGCCGGCGAGGGTGGTCTGCGGCAACTGCCCCAGCGCGTTGAGCGCGCTGCGCAATTGTTCGGCCGGGTCAGCGAGGTTGCTGCCCAGGCCGATATAGATGCGTTCCATGCCTTATTCGCCCGATGCGCTCGGGGCCCCGGCGCGCTTGCGCTTCGAACCGCTGCTGCGACGACGTTTACGTGGCGCGCCGCTGGCGTCATCACCCTTGCCGCTGAGGTCGCGGATCATGTCGCGACGTTCGCTGTCGTTGGCGTCCTGATAATCCGTCCACCATTCGCCGAGACCTTCAGTCTGCTCGCCAGCGCTTTCACGCAGCAGCAGGAAGTCGTAACCGGCGCGGAAGCGTGGATTGTCCAGCAGCAGGTCGGCGCGTTTGCCGCTGCGGCGTGGCAAGCGTTCCTGCATGTCCCAGATTTCGCGGATCGGCATGGTGAAACGCTTCGGAATGGCGATGCGCTGGCACTGTTCGGCGATCAGCTCGTGCGCACCTTCCTGCATCGCCGGAATCGGCGGCATGCCACGCTCTTGCAGACGCAACACGCGGGCCGGCAGGGCAGGCCAGAGCAGGGCGGCAAACAGGAACGCCGGGGTCACCGGTTTGTTCTGCTTGATGCGCAGGTCGGTGTTGGTCAGCGCTTCGCTGATCAGCGTGTGGGTGTATTCCGGGTTGTGCTCCAGTGCGTCGGCACTGGCCGGGAACAGCGGGGCGAACAGTTGCAGATCGACCAGCATCTCGAACGTGATTGCGCCATGGCCGGAGAGGAACAGCTTGAGCACTTCCTCGAACAGACGGGCCGACGGGATTTCGCGCAGCATCGGCGCCAGTTCGCGGATCGGCTGCACGGTGTGCTTCTCGATGCCGAAATTCAGCTTGGCGGCGAAACGTACGGCTCGCAGCATGCGTACCGGGTCTTCCTGGTAACGCTGCTTCGGATCGCCGATCAGGCGGATCAGGTGATTGCGGATGTCGTGTACGCCGTTGGCGTAATCGAGAATGCGCTCGCTGACCGGATCGTAATACAGGGCGTTGATGGTGAAGTCGCGGCGTTGCGCGTCTTCTTCCAGGGTGCCGTAGACGTTGTCGCGCAGAATCCGCCCGCTCTCGTTGCGCGAAGACTGGTTGCTGTCCTCGTCGTCTTCATTGACCGGGTGATTGGCGCGGAAGGTCGCGACTTCGATGATTTCGCGACCGAAATGAATGTGCACCAGTTTGAAGCGGCGACCGATGATCCGCGCATTGCGGAATTCGGCACGGACTTGCTCGGGGGTGGCGCTGGTGGCGACGTCGAAGTCCTTGGGCGTGATGCCCAACAGCATGTCACGCACGCAACCACCGACCAGATAGGCCTGGTAGCCGGCGCCCTGCAAGCGTTCGACGATATTGACCGCGTAGCGGCTGAATTGCCCCTTCTGCAGCGAATGTTGGCCGCTGTTGAGCACTTCAGGGGTGCTGCGGATGTGTTGCGTACGACGCACGGGAGTTCGGAATGACTGGAACAGCTTCTTCAGCATGGGATGCACTGTTTGAAGGAATGTTCGGCCATACCAAAGAATGACCGCATGATGGGCGCAGATTCTAGCATTTAGTCGGGGGATGGTGTAGGACGCAGAAGATTTGCGCTGCAAGCCGCAGGCTACAGGCATCGAGCAGGGTAGAAACGGGGGGGATTTGCCGGAAGACAGAAACTACAAGGGGAGCCGAAGCTCCCCCAGAAGTAGTTGCGTGCTCTTTTTATTATTGATTCGGGCTTCTTGTTTTTGTTGAGTGCCCTCGCCATGAAGCTTTTCCTTCATGACCCTCCCAATCGGGAGCCAAGAGCAAACGGATTGCTTTGGTCGCTGTGTTGCAGTGATCTTGCGATCCAACCAGTACAGGCTCTGTCTTAGGACAGTTTTTGTTGTTCTCGGCCTGGTCGTGGGGCTAGCCCCAAATACAACGCCTCTCCAAAAGAATCAGTTAGCTGCGCCTCTCGCCGTCTTGTTTTTATTGTGCGTGAGTCGATTCGTCTTATTTTTATTGTCTTGTGCATTGCTTGTTATTGTTCTTGTACCAAACATATAGCAGGTGCCGTGCCAACTTTTGCGAAGTCCAATAAAACAAGGGGTTAGGTCGATATAACGGTTTTCTCGGGGCGAAAAAAAGCCGGGGTTTCGTTACCGATAACCCCGGCTTCTGTTACGTGAAAGGACTGAGGTAACAGTTTTTTCACATCCTCAAGCGTTACCCGCACACTCGACAGGTAACGTTCAGCTCTCGCTGGCGACCCCGGTCTTGCGCCGTGGAATGCCCAGGCGCTGACGGCGTTCCCACAGGCACTTGCGGCTGACGCCCAGTTTGCGCGCCAGTTCGGTCTCGGTCATGTGGTCCTGATGCTCAAGAACGAAGTGCTGGAAGTAATCTTCCAGCGACAGGTCTTCGGTCGGCTCATGGCTGCTGTTGCTGGTGTTACCTGCGGTTTGCGCAGGCAAGCCGATGAACTCGTCGTCTTCCAGATCGCTCAACTCGATGTCGATGCCCAGCAAATCGGCAGAGATTTCCGGGCTTTCGCTCAGGATCACTGCGCGCTCGACTGCGTTTTCCAGCTCGCGCACGTTACCCGGCCAGGAATAGTGCCGGATGGCCTGTTCGGCATCGGCGGCAAATTTCAGGTCGGTACGGTTGATGCGCGCACTCTGGCGAGCGAGGAACGCGGTGGCGATTTCGTTGACGTCGGCGCCACGTTCACGCAGGGCCGGCAATTTCAGGGCAATCACGTGCAGGCGGTAATACAGGTCTTCACGGAACTGGCCGATTTTCGCCAGGCTCTTGAGGTCGCGGTGGGTCGCGGCGATCAAACGCACATCGACCTTTTGCGACTGCACCGACCCCACGCGGCGAATCTCGCCTTCCTGCAGCACGCGCAGCAGACGGGCCTGGGCTTCGAGCGGCAGTTCGCCGATCTCGTCGAGGAACAGCGTGCCGCCGTCCGCCGCTTCCACCAGACCGGCGCGACCGGCGCTGGCGCCAGTGAACGCGCCTTTTTCGTGGCCGAACAGTTCGGACTCGATCAGGCTTTCCGGAATGGCTGCGCAGTTCACCGAAATCATCGGTGCCTTGGCACGCTTGGACAGGTTATGCAGGGCGCGGGCCACCAGCTCTTTACCGGTGCCGGACTCGCCCTGAATCAATACATTGGAATCAGTTGGCGCGACCTTGCGGATCTTGCTGTACAGATCCTGCATCGGCGGGCACGAACCGATGATGCCGATTTCACCGTTGCTGTTATCGACGGCGGACTTGCCGCTGCCACTGGCCGGTTTGCCGACAACGGCTTCGCCGGCGGCAGGCGCCGACTGGTGGTCACGCAGGATCCGCGCGACCGCCTGAAGCATTTCATCGTGATCGAAAGGCTTGGCGATGTAGTCCACCGCGCCCATCTTCATCGAGTCGACCGCCGAGCGCAGGCTGGCGTAGCTGGTCATGATCAGCACCGGTTTGCCCTGGCCAAGCTTGATCAGCTCGGTACCGGGGGCGCCAGGCAGGCGCAGGTCGCTGACGATCAGATCGAATGTGGGAATACTGAAGCGTTCTTGTGCTTCCTGCACAGAACCGGCTTCGCTGACCTGATACTGGTTACGTTCCAGCAGGCGGCGCAAGGCGGAGCGGATAATGGTTTCGTCTTCGACGATCAAAATGTGCGGCATTGATTCGATACTCTCGACGGTCTCAGTTCACAGCGGACGTCGCTTCGACATGACGCGGTAAGGTCACCCGGATACGGGTGCCGCGCTGGCTTTGTACATCAGCCGGGCTGTCGATGGTGATTTGTCCATAATGCTCTTCAACGATGGAATAGACCAGTGCAAGGCCCAGACCGGTACCTTCACCCGGATCCTTGGTGGTGAAGAAAGGTTCGAACAATCGGTCCATGATGTTCTGCGGAATACCACTGCCTTCGTCTTCGACGATCAGATCGACCGTGTGTTCGCCGGCTTCACTCTTGACCCGTACGGCGCTGTGCGGCGGCGAGGCGTCGCGGGCATTGGAGAGCAGATTGATCAGCACCTGGGCGAGGCGCTGCGGATCGCCTTCGACCCAGTGATCGGGGTCGCACAGGTTGTAGAACTGCACTTCGAAGTTGCGCCGGTTCAGCGCCAGCAGGCCAATTGCATCCTGCGCGACTTCGGCCAGACAGACGGGTTCGTCGCTGTGCTGGTGGCTGCCGGCGTGGGCGAAGCTCATTAGCGACTGCACAATGCGCGACACGCGCTTGGTCTGTTCGAGAATCTGCCCGCTGATTTCCGTCAGTTCGCCATCTTCTTCACGCTCTTCGCGCAGGTTCTGCGCCAGACAGGCGATACCGGTGATCGGGTTGCCGATTTCATGAGCCACACCTGCCGCCAGTCGACCGATGCTCGCCAGACGTTCTGAGTGCACCAGTTTGTCTTCGAGCATCTGCGTTTCGGTCAGGTCTTCCACCAGCAGCACCAGGCCGCTGTTGCCCGGGGCCAACGGTTCATCGATCGCTGCTTTGTGCAGATTGAGCCAGCGGGTCTGGCCGTCGAGGGCCAGGTGCTGTTTGTGCAAGTGTTCGTCGGGCAGGTTGATGAAGCCTTGCAGCAGTTGCTTCCACGGATCGGCGATGGTGCTCAGGCGCGAGCCGACCACCCGTTGCGCGGCGATGCCGGTGAGTTCTTCCATGGCCTTGTTCCACATCAGGATCTCTTGATCCTTGGCCAGCGAGCAGACGCCCATTGGCAGTTCCTGCAGGGTCTGGCGGTGGTAGCGGCGCAAGGCGTCAAGCTCGGCGGCCAGCCCGGTGAGGCGCGAGTGGTAGTCCTCGAGGCGGCTTTCGATGAAGTGGATGTCTTCGGTTACGTAGTTCTCGCCGCCAGCCTTGTACGGCAGGAAGGTTTCGACCATGTCCTGCGCTACGCTCGGGCCCATCAGGCCGGAGAGGTTGGCTTCGATGCGGTCGCGCAAGCGGCGCAAGGCATAAGGACGGCGTTCGTCGAACGGCAGATAGAGGTCGCGCAGGGCCTGCTCGACTTCTTTCTGCGCCGCCTTGGCGCCTAGCGGTTTGGCCAGTTGCGTGGCGAACTCCTGGGGCGAAGCGGCATGCAGTTCGCGGCGTTGCGGGCGACGCACGTTATCCACTGCGCAGGCTTCGGCGGCGCTGGCTTCTTCGGGGCTGGCGTTGGTGAACAGCGAGATCAGCGTGAACATCAGCACGTTGGCCGCCAGCGAGGCGATCGCCGCCATGTGCCAGCTGGTGTCGTCCAGCACGTAGATCATGTTCAGCAGTGGAATGTAGAAACCCTGCAGGTTGCCAACCAGTGGCAACAGCATGGTCACCACCCACACCAGAATCCCCGCCAGCAGGCCGGCGATAAAGCCGCGACGGTTGGCGGTCGGCCAGTACAGCACCGAGAGCACGCCGGGCAGGAATTGCAGGGTTGCAACGAAGGCGACGATGCCGAGGTTGGCCAGGTCCTGCCCGGCGCCGAGCATCAGATAAAAGCAGAAACCGGCCATGATGATCGCGACGATCAGCGCCCGGCGGGTCCACTTCAGCCAGCGGTAGATATTGCCTTCGGCCGGCGGCTGGTACAGCGGCAGCACCAGGTGGTTCAGCGCCATGCCCGACAGCGCCAGCGTGGTGACGATGATCAAGCCACTGGCCGCCGATAATCCGCCGACGTACGCCAGCAAGGCCAGCGGTTTGCTGTTGGCGGCAATGCCGATGCCGAGGGTGAAGTATTCCGGATCGGTGGTGGCGCCGAGTTTCAGGCCGGCCCAGAGAATCAGCGGCACCGCCAGGCTCATCAGCAGCAGGAACAGCGGCAGGCCCCAGCTGGCGCTGACCAGCGAGCGCGGGTTGAGGTTTTCGGTGAAGGTCATGTGATACATGTGCGGCATCACGATCGCCGAGGCGAAGAACACCAGCAACAGCGTGCGCCACGGTCCTTCCTGCAGCGGCGTGTGCAACGCGGCGAGGGCGGTCTGGTTTTGCAGCAGCCACAGCTCAAGCTGTTGCGGGCCGTCGAACACCCCGTACAGCGCATAGAGGCCGACGCCGCCGAGGGCGATCAGTTTGATCACCGATTCGAAGGCAATCGCGAACACCAGCCCTTCGTGTTTCTCGCGGGTGGCGATATGCCGGGAGCCGAAGAAGATCGTGAACAGAATGATCAGCGCACAGAACGCCAGCGCGACGCGGCTCTGGATCGGCTCGCCGGTGAGAATGCCGATGGAGTCGGCGACCGCCTGAATCTGCAACGCCAGCAGCGGCAGTACGCCGATCAGCATGAAGATGGTGGTCAGTGCGCCGGCCCAGGTACTGCGGAAGCGGAAGGCGAACAGATCCGCCAGCGACGACAGTTGATAGGTGCGGGTGATTTTCAGGATCGGATACAGCAGCACCGGCGCCAGCAGAAACGCGCCGGACACCCCGAGGTAACTGGAGAGAAAGCCGTAGCCGTACTGATAGGCCAGGCCCACGGTGCCGTAAAACGCCCACGCACTGGCGTAGACCCCCAGCGACAGGGTGTAGGTCAGCGGGTGGCGAATGATCGCTCGCGGGATCATGCCCCGTTCGCTGATCCAGGCGACGCCGAACAGCACCGTCAGGTACGCGGCGCTGACCAGGATCATCTGGGTCAGGCTAAAGCTCATCGGCATCTTTTTGGCTCTGCAGGATGAAGGTCACGACAATCAGGATCAACCAGAGCAGATACGGCCGATACCAGGCGCCCGTGGCGTCGATCCACCAATCCATGATGGCTGGCGAAAACAGATAGATTCCCACGACCAGAAGCAGGACCAAGCGATAGATGTACATCCCGGCCTCTCTTTTTTATGCGCGTGCCCGAAAACGTGCGGCGATGGTAACGGATGGGCGCGCCACTGCAAGTGTCGTCATTGCAGTTGCGCTTCGGGCAGGGTCAGTGTGCGCGGGATCTTTGTCGCATCCCAGTGGGCTGCGCCCCATTTGAGCAATTCCTCGGGTGTGGCATGGGCCAGTTCGGCACCGGGGTTTTGTCCCAGCGCTCGCAGGGCCCGCAGCAGCAAAGGAGTGGCCTGATCCGCCTCAAGCGGCGGCGAACGGTAGGATTTGCCGAGTTTGTTGCCGTCCGGCTGCGTGATCAATGGCAAGTGCAGATAGCGCGGCTGACGCAGGCCCAACAGTTCTTGCAGGTAGAGCTGGCGCGGCGTGGAATCGAGCAGGTCGGCACCGCGTACGATGTCGGTGATGCCTTGCCAGGCGTCATCCAGCACCACGGCCAGTTGATAGGCGTAGAGGCCGTCGCGGCGGCGAATCACGAAATCGCCGACGTCGCGCCCCAGATGCTGGCGGAACTCGCCCTGCACACGGTCGATGAAGTGGTATTCCAGTTCCGGCACGCGCAGGCGGATCGCCGCGTCTTGCTGCTCATGGCCGGCATTGCGGCACAAGCCCGGGTAAATGCCGTGATACGGCTCCAGCTGCTTGCGCGAACAGGTGCAGGCGTAGGCCAGGCCGTGATTGAACAGACTGTTGAGGACTTCGGCGTAGGCGTCGTGCCGGTCACTCTGGCGCACCATTTCGCCGTCCCATTCGAAACCGTAGCTTTCCAGCGCCTTGAGAATCGCCGCCTGCGCGCCGGGCTCTTCCCGGGGCGGATCGAGATCTTCCATGCGCACCAGCCAGCGCCCGCCGACCGCGCGCGCGTCGAGGTAAGAGGCGAGGGCGGCAACCAGCGAGCCGAAGTGCAGGTGGCCACTGGGGGTCGGGGCGAAGCGGCCGATGTAGGCGGGGGCGGTTTTGGCAGTCATGTGGACAATATAACTTTTCAGGATCCGCGCAGATTACCCCTGTGGGAGCGGCCTTGCTCGCGAAAGCGTCGGCTCAGACATCTTTGATGTTGAATGACACACCGAATTCGGGAGCAAGCCCCCTCCCACCAAAAGCGCAAACAGGGCAAAAGGTAGAAACATTACCCCTGTGGGAGCGGGCTTGCTCGCGAAAGCGTCAGTTCAGACAACCTGGATGTTGAATGGCCGGCCGCATTCGGGAGCAAGCCCCCTCCCACAAAAGCAAGGCAAAAGGGCAAAGGCAAAAGGCAGAAACAAAAACGGAGCGTTCGCACGCTCCGTTTTTCGTTCAGGTCGAGATTACTTGCCGACCTGCTTTTCCTTGATTTCAGCGAGGTTCTTGCAGTCGACGCACATGTCGGCGGTAGGACGGGCTTCGAGGCGCTTGACGCCGATCTCGATGCCGCAGGAATCGCACCAACCGTATTCACCGTCTTCGATCAACTGCAGTGTCTTGTCGATCTTCTTGATCAGCTTGCGCTCGCGATCACGGGCGCGCAGTTCGAGGGCGAACTCTTCTTCCTGACTGGCACGGTCGGCCGGGTCGGGGAAGTTGGCTGCTTCGTCCTTCATGTGATCAACAGTGCGGTCGACTTCCTGCATCAAGTCCAGTTTCCACTTGGTCAGGATCTTGGTGAAGTGCGCGCGCATGGGCTTGCCCATGTACTCTTCGTCTTTGGCCTGAACATAGGGTTCGAAGCCACTGATCGCCGTTTGCTGCTGTTGCTTTGCTTGGGTGGGCATGAAATGGACCGCCTCTACTCTTGTAATCCATTGCGCAGGATTGCTCCATCACCGACACCTGCCGGCCCTGCGGCTGCAAGCGGGCGAACTTACCAGATCAATTCGGCCTGCGCTACTCCCGGATGTCGAGGCCCCGGCGGGTGGCGCTTGCAGATGTTTGGCAAGCCGTGTCTGGCGCTGTTGAAAGCCTGTTCAATCACTGATTTTAGTCAATCCTGGAGCGTACGCTCATATCGTTACAGTCCAGCGTTCTTGAGGCTGTGACCGCGACGGGTTCTCGCTCGTTCCGGCAGATGGGTAGAATCGTCTCTTTTTCCCCGTCGAAGGAAAACCAATGGCTCAGCCTTACAGTGCGCGCAGTCGTGCGATCGAACCGTTCCATGTAATGGCGCTGCTGGCGCGGGCCAACGAACTGCAGGGCGAAGGTCACGACGTGATCCACCTGGAAATCGGCGAGCCGGACTTCACCACGGCCGAGCCGATCATCCGTGCCGGGCAGGCTGCGCTGACGGCGGGCAAGACCCGCTACACCGCGGCGCGCGGTATTCCTGAACTGCGCGAGGCGATTTCCGGGTTCTATCAATCGCGTTACGGTTTGAACATCGATCCGCGGCGGATCCTGATCACGCCGGGTGGCTCCGGTGCGCTGTTGCTGGCCAGTGCCTTGCTGGTCGATCCGGGCAAACACTGGCTGCTGGCGGATCCGGGCTACCCGTGCAACCGGCACTTTCTGCGACTGGTCGAAGGCGCGGCGCAACTGGTGCCGGTCGGGCCGGAGGTGCGTTACCAACTGACCCCGGATCTGGTGGCGCGGCATTGGGATCACGACAGCGTTGGTGCGTTGGTGGCATCGCCAGCCAACCCCACCGGTACCATCCTGACCCGCGATGAACTGGCCGGGTTATCCACCGCGATCAAGGCGCGGCACGGCCATCTGGTGGTGGACGAGATCTACCACGGCCTGACTTATGGCACCGATGCCGCCAGCGTGCTGGAAGTAGATGACAGTGCCTTTGTCCTCAATAGTTTCTCCAAATATTTCGGCATGACCGGTTGGCGGCTCGGCTGGCTGGTGGCGCCGGATGCGGCCGTCAGTGAGCTGGAAAAACTCGCACAGAACCTCTACATCAGCGCGCCGAGCATGGCGCAGTACGCCGCACTGGCCTGTTTCGAACCGGACACCATCAGCATCCTCGAAGAGCGCCGCGCCGAATTTGGCCGCCGCCGCGACTTCCTGCTGCCGGCGTTGCGCGAGTTGGGTTTCAATATCGCCGTCGAGCCTGAAGGTGCGTTCTACTTGTATGCAGATATCAGTCAGTTCGGCGGTGATGCCTTCGCTTTCTGTCGACATTTCCTCGAAACCGAGCATGTTGCCTTTACTCCAGGGCTGGACTTCGGGCGTTATCAGGCCAGTCACCATGTGCGTTTTGCTTACACGCAAAACCTCCCTCGCTTACAGGAGGCGGTGGAACGGATTGCCCGTGGCTTGAAGAGTTGGCAAGGCTGATGCGCTTTTATCCGGCTCTGGAAGAGGCGCGCTTGATTCGCCGCTACAAACGTTTTCTGGCGGACGTTGAAACGGTCAATGGCGAGTTGTTGACCCTGCACTGCCCGAACACCGGCTCGATGCTCAACTGCCAAGTCGAAGGCGGGCAAGTGTGGTTCAGTCGCTCAAACGACCCGAAGCGCAAGCTGCCCGGCACTTGGGAAATCGGGGAAACGCCGCAGGGTCGACTGTTCTGCGTGAACACCGGCCGCGCCAACGCCCTCGTTGAAGAGGCGCTGCAGGCCGGTGTCATCAGCGAGTTGAACGGCTTCACGGCGCTTAAACGCGAAGTGGCATACGGTCAGGAAAAAAGCCGTATCGATTTCCGCCTTGAATACCCGAGCGGGCCGGCTTATGTGGAAGTGAAGAGTGTCACTTTGGGGTTCGACGGGACGAATGTCGCGGCCTTTCCCGACGCAGTCACCCAGCGCGGCGCCAAGCATCTGCGCGAGCTGGCGCATCTGGCCCGTGACGGTATTCGTGCGGTGCAGTTGTATTGCGTCAATCTCAGCGGGATTGAAGCGGTGCGACCGGCCGAAGAAATCGATTCGGCGTACGCGGATGCCCTGCGTGAAGCGGTGGCGTGCGGGGTCGAGGTGTTGGCCTACGGTGTGCGCTTGAACCACGAAGAGATGGTGATCGACCGGCGGCTGGACGTTTTGCTCAGCGGTTAAACATCTATCCACAGCCCCTGTGCGTCTTCGCGGCAGGGGATGGCGGTCAGGGATTGCCCGGCGCAGGGCCCGGCGACGCATTCGCCGTCCTCGATCAGAAACAGTGCGCCGTGGGTGGCGCACTGGATCAGGCTGTTGCTCGGGTCGAGAAACTGGTCGGGGTGCCATTCCAGACCGACGCCGCGATGCGGGCAACGGTTGAGATAAACATAGGCCTGACCATTGCGGCGCACGGCAAACAGTTTATTGCCGTCGATGTCGAAACCGCGGCTGCCCGCCTCAGCGAGATCGGCGCCGGCGCACAAAAACTTCATGGCTATCCTCAAGTGTCGGCTCGTTTCAGGAAATGTCCGAGCTTGACGTTTAAATGCAAACAATTATCAAATGGCCGTCTTCGCCCACTGCGCGCAACCGCCGTCAAGGATACTTGGCCCGCCGGTTCGCTGCCCGGGAAAACTTTTCAAGGAAAGCTGCGTATGCGCCTGATTACCCGCGTTGCCGTGCTGTGTGTCGGACTGCTCGCCAGCCTTCAGGCGACAGCTGCCGATTTGCCACAACGTTGGGTCAGTGCCGGTGGCGCGCTATCGGAGTGGGTGAGCGTGTTGGGCGGCGAATCTAAACTGGTCGGCGTCGACACCACCAGCCAGCATCCGCAATCGCTGAAGAAGCTGCCCAGCATCGGCTATCAGCGCAGTCTCTCGGCAGAAGGCATTCTCAGTCTGCGCCCGGACATCCTCATCGGCAGCGAGGAAATGGGCCCGCCGCCGGTCATCGCCCAGGTGAAGAGCGCGAAGGTGCGGGTCGAACTGTTCTCGGCACAGCCGGATCTGCCGACCCTGGAAAAAAACGTCACGCATCTGGGGCAGTTGCTCGGCGCGCAAGCCCAGGCGGCGCAGTTGCTGGAAAGTTATCAACAGCAGCTAACCGCGCAGAAAGCCCGAGTCGCCGAGTTGCAGACCAAACATAAAGCGCCCGGTGTGCTGGTGCTGATCGGGCATGCCGGCGGCAAGCCATTGATTGCCGGCAAGGACACTGCCGCCGACTGGCTGCTGCAACGGGCCGGCGGACATAACCTGGCGACGCATACCGGTTACAAGCCGTTCTCCGTGGAGTCGCTGGCCGGACTCGATCCTGAAGTGCTGGTGTTCGCTGATCGGGCGTTGACCGGCGAGGCGGCGAAAGCCGCGCTGTTCAAGGAAAACCCCATTCTCAATTCAAGCCGCGCGGCCAAGGCCGGACGGGTGCTGGAGCTGGATCCGACGCTGCTGGTCGGCGGGCTCGGGCCGCGTTTACCGGCGGTACTGAAGAGTTTGTCTGACGGCTTCTACCCGACTGCGAGCGGCCAATGACCGTACTGGTCAAACCACGAAGCCTGTTTATCGGCCTGACGCTCCTGTGTTTGCTGGCCATCTGGCTGTCGTTGGCACTGGGGCCGGTGAGTCTGCCGTTGTTCGATACGTTGCGCGCGGCTCTGCGCATGCTCGGCGTGCCGCTGGCGCCGGATGGGCTGGAGCAGGCCGAGCTGATTCTCGGGCAAATCCGTCTGCCGCGCACCTTGCTTGGATTGGCTGTCGGCGGTGTGCTGGCGTTGTCCGGTGTGGCGATGCAGGGCTTGTTTCGCAATCCGCTGGCCGATCCCGGGTTGGTCGGGGTTTCCAGTGGGGCAGCGCTGGGTGCGGCGGTGGCGATTGTCGGCGGGTCATTTTTTGGCGGTTTGCCGGAGTGGTTCGGGCCGTACCTGTTGTCGGCGTGCGCGTTTCTCGGTGGACTGGGGGTGACGGCGCTGGTCTATCGGCTCGGTCGGCGCAACGGCCAGACTAACGTCGCGACCATGCTGCTGGCCGGGATCGCCCTGACGGCATTGGCAAGCTCGGCGGTGGGTCTGTTCACCTATCTGGCGGATGACGGGACTTTGCGTACGCTGACTTTCTGGAATCTGGGCAGCCTCAATGGCGCCAGTTACGCGCGTTTGTGGCCTTTGCTGATTATCAGCGCTGGTGTCGCGCTGTGGTTGCCGCGGCGTGCCAAGGCGCTGAATGCGTTGTTGCTCGGGGAGTCTGAAGCCGGGCACCTGGGGATTGATGTCGAACGGCTCAAACGTGAATTGGTGTTCTGCACGGCGTTGGGTGTTGGCGCGGCGGTAGCGGCAGCCGGGATGATCGGTTTCGTCGGGCTGGTGGTGCCGCATCTGGTGCGTTTATTGGCCGGGCCCGATCACCGGGTGTTGCTGCCAGCATCAATATTGGCGGGGGCGAGCCTGTTGTTGCTGGCGGATCTGGTGGCGCGGTTGGCGCTGGCGCCGGCGGAGTTGCCGATCGGTATCGTCACGGCGTTTATCGGCGCGCCGTTCTTCCTCTACCTGTTGCTGCGAGGTCGTGCCTGATGCTGCGTGCGCACAATCTGCACATCCGTCGCGGGCGCAAGACCGTCCTCAGCGACGTCACCCTGCAGCTTGAACCCGGTGAGGTGTTGGGTGTGCTCGGACCGAACGGTGCCGGCAAAAGCACCTTGCTCGGTGCCCTGTGCGGTGAGCTGGCGGCCAGTGACGGTGAGGTGTTGCTCGACGACAAGGTGCTGAGTCACTGGACAGGTACGCAGCGCGCTCAGCGCCTGGCGGTGTTGCCGCAGGTGTCGACGCTGGATTTTGCCTTTCGCGTGGAAGAAGTGGTCGGCATGGGCCGTCTGCCTTATCAGAGCGGTCGGGCGCGCGACGACGAGATCGTTGCGGCAGCGCTGGCCGCTGCGGATGCCGGGCATCTGAGCGGGCGCAGTTATCTGGCGTTGTCGGGTGGCGAGCGCCAGCGTGTCCATCTGGCGCGGGTGCTGGCGCAGCTATGGCCAGGGCAGGCCGGACAAACCCTGTTGCTGGATGAGCCGACCTCGATGCTCGATCCCTTGCATCAACACACCACGTTGCAGGCGGTGCGCGAGTTTGCCGATCGTGGCGCGGCGGTGCTGGTCATCCTGCATGATCTGAATCTCGCGGCGCGCTATTGTGATCGGGTGTTGCTGCTCGAAGGCGGGCGCCCGGTGGCGCTGGATACGCCGCAGCAAGTCTTGCGACCGGATACGCTCAAGGCCGTGTTCGGCCTTGAGGTTTTGGTGCAACCGCACCCGGAGCGCGGGCATCCGCTGATCATCGCCCGCTGATTTCTCATCGAGGTGTTGGTATGCGCGAGATGTGGTTGTTAGCGGTGTTGCTGCTTGCAGGGTGTCAGCATGTTGCCCCGCCCCCGCCAATCAGTGGCGAAATTCGTGATCTGCACAGCGGCCAGATACTGACGGCACAGGAACTGCTGACGCGTCTGTCGGGGCCGCAACTGCTCATCATCGGCGAGCAGCATGACAACGCCGATCACCACGCCGCGCAGTTGTGGCTGTTGCAGGCACTTGGGGAGCAGCGTCCTCAGGGCAGTCTGCTGCTGGAAATGCTCACGCCGAAGCAACAGCCGAACGTTGACCAGGTTCGCCATGCAGCAGCGCTCCCTACTGATCTTCCCGCCGCGTTCGCCTGGCAGGATGGCTGGGACTGGACTCTCTATGGACCGATCGTTCGGTTCGCCCTCACGCAACCCTATCCGCTGTTGGCGGCCAATCTGGATGACGGCGAAATCCGCGCGGTCTATCGCCAGTCGCCCGCCCTGAGCGGTGTTCGCAGCAATGCGGCCTCGGTGAAAGCCAGGCTGTTTGAGCAGATCAGCGATTCACATTGCGGCTTGCTGCCCAAATCACAGATGCCGGCGATGCTCGCGGTTCAGCAACAGCGCGATCGACGCATGGCCGAACGTTTGCTGGCAGCGCCGATGCCAGCCTTGCTGCTGACGGGTGCCTGGCATGCGCGTAAGGATGCTGGCGTGCCGCTGCATGTTCTGGATCTGGGCGCAGCCCAAGCGCCAACGGTGCTGATGCTGGCCGAGCAGGGCGCCGAGGTGACTGCGGCGATGGCCGATTACGTCTGGTACACCCCGGCCACGCCCGCGCAGGATTACTGCGCACAGATGCGCAAACAGTTCGGGCAATGACTTTTCCACAGGCAAAAAAAGACCCGGTAAAAACCGGGTCAAATAACCGTGATTAGCCTGATGAGGAGATAATCTGAGAGTCCGAACCAAGGGCTTTTCAGAATATCGACTGATCTCGCGACCAGTTGTGATAATCATAGCGATTCTCATTAGCGAGTCAACCACTGTTTTTCCATTCGCGTGATTTAGTCGTGCAAATGGCCGGAATGTCCCGGAAACAGGGGGCTTAACGCGCAGCCTTGATCGCATTCAGTTGCGTAATTTGCTGATTGAGCTGTCCGATGCGCCTGGCCATGCTCTCAATCAGGCTGTGGGCAATCTTCGGATTGTTGCGGGTCATGCTCAGAAACTGCTCGCCAGGAATCAGCATCACCGTGCTTGGCTCGCGAGCGATGACAGTGGCATTGCGCGGTTCACCGGTGAACACCGCCATGGCGCCGAAAATCTCGTCCTTGGGTACGTCGCCGACCTTGTGTCCATCAACAAACGCTTCGGCATGCCCCTCGATGATCACGAAGACGTGATCAGCGGCATCGCCCTGCCGGATCAACACCTCACCACTCTCGACCCGTTTGAAGCCATTGGTGCTGCGAAACTCCCGTGGCTTCAGTTCGGCCACCGCGTGTGCCAGCAGCGCCATCTGCCCCAGCAGATACTCAAGCCATTGCTCGGCCCGGCCCGGCTCGGCGTACAAATGCTGGAACAAATCGGTTCGCCGATAGGGCAGCAAGCGCAATGGCCCGTCGCTGCGCAGTCGGCAATCGGCCCAGGCGTCACCTTGCTGTAGACCGATCAGATCGCCTTCCTGCGAGTAAAACAGCGCACGACCGCCGATATAGCCGTGGATCACGCCTTCTGTCAGCAGAAACAGCTGATCGTGTGGGAGCTGCTCCATCAGGTCGTCAGAGATTTCTGGCTCAAAGGCTGGCCCGCACGGCGCAAGGCCTTCCAGCCAGCGCGCGGGCAAGCTCTGCAAACGATTGATCAGTGCATCGACCGGTGCCGATTGTTCTCCGAGCAGATACATGGCAGTCAGTGCCTGTTCAGTTCTTGTGGCGCGAGGAGATGGCTTCGAGCTGCTTGTTCAAGGCGTCTTTGCGTTCGGCCGGGATGTCGTTCCAGTGCACATCCATCAGTGCCCCTTCGATCGCGTACAACAACACCTTTGATGCGCGAAACCCGCGGGTACGCACGGCCCGATAGGCGTCCACCGCCCCCAGGCGACGCAAGTCCGAGGCGCTGTGGATGCCCACGGCATGCAGCCACTGCGCCGACGTCTTGCCAAGATTCTTCAGGTGTTGCAGTTCATCATTCATCAAGCCTCCTTGCGACGGCCGAATGGTGCGTGGGCGATCTTCTCAGGAGTGTAGCCATCAGTAGGAAAAGCGTGGTTGTTTGGTCGGATTCGACGCAAACGCTTCTAAGAAAGGCGATGAGATCTGGCGAATGCAATAGTAAGGAGTGTGACGCATACAACTGTAGGAGTGAGCCTGCTCGCGATAGCGGCGTAACAGCCGACATCCATTTTGAATGTCAGTCGGCTATCGCGAGCAGGCTCACACCTACAAGGGGAGGGTGTTGTGTCAGGG
>NZ_JASCPO010000128.1:0-16463 GCF_029960145.1 Pseudomonas sp. PS01299
GCTCGCGAATGCGGTGTGTCAGCCATTCATGTATTGCCTGACACACTGCATTCGCGAGCAAGCCCGCTCCCACAGGGTCAAGTGTCGTTCTGGAGTATTCGATGAGTTCCACCAAAGACCCGTGCATCAGCCTCTGCAAGTTCAGCGATGACATCTGTCTCGGCTGTGGCCGCAGCAAGCGCGAGATCCGTGTCTGGAAGAAACTCGACAAAGACGACAAGCGCACGGTGCTGGCCGAAGCCGCGCTGCGCCTGATCAAACTTGGTGGTGCCGGTCGGCGGAAAAAGAAATAACTGGCGATCGATCAGCTAGTCTCTGATGCGCGATGGCGCACATCCGCGTATGATTCGCGACCCTTCGGCGATCCCTTCGCCCGAAAACCAGATTTCAATGCTTCAGGCGCCGCCTGAACAGACCACACCGGGAGGTGCCCAGATGAGTGACATCAATCAGCAAGACGACCAGGAAATCGGCCCAGCAGGCGAAAAACTGCAGAAAGTCCTCGCCCGTATCGGCGTTGGCTCGCGCCGTGACGTCGAAGCCTGGATCAGCCAGGGCCGGATCAAGGTCAATGGCAAAGACGCCACCCTCGGCCTGCGCGTCGACATGCACGACGCCATCACCATCGATGGCAAGGTGATCAAGCGCGAAGAGGCTGCCGAGTCGGTACGCCGCGTGATCATGTACAACAAGCCCGATGGCGAGATCTGCACCCGTGACGACCCGGAAGGCCGTCCGACCGTGTTCGACAAGCTGCCGCGTCCGAAAGAAGGCCGCTGGATCAACATCGGTCGTCTCGACATCAACACCACTGGTCTGCTGATGTTCACCACCGACGGTGAACTGGCCAACCGTCTGATGCACCCATCCTACGAGATGGACCGTGAGTACGCCGTGCGTGTACGCGGTGAAGTCGACGACGAGATGATCGAGCGCCTGAAAGCGGGCGTGGTGCTGGAAGACGGCCCGGCGCGTTTCACCGACATTCAACAGGCACCGGGTGGCGAAGGCTTCAACCACTGGTATCACTGCGTGGTGATGGAAGGCCGTAACCGTGAGGTTCGTCGTCTGTGGGAATCCCAAGGGCTGGTGGTCAGCCGTCTGAAGCGCGTGCGTTTCGGTCCGGTGTTCCTCAACTCTGATCTGCCGATGGGCCGCTGGCGCGAAATGAGCCAGTACGAAGTCGATGTACTGAGTGCTGAAGTCGGCCTGACGCCAGTAGCGATGCCGCAACTCAACGCCAAGAGCAAGGACAAGCTGGAACGTATGCAGCGCAAATCGTCGCGGCCGATGGCCAAGACCGAGCGCGTGCGTACCCTGCGTCCAGCCGCTGGTGCGCCGACCGGTCCGCGTCCGAGCCGTGAGCCGCAGATCGAAGGCGAGCGTCCGGGTCGCAAGCCGGCTGCACGTCCGGATGGCGAGCGCGCTCCGCGTGGTCGTACCGAGCGTGGCGAAGGTCGTGCGCCGGCCGGTCGCGGTACGCCGGTGGCGGATCGTCCTGCCGACACCACCAACAAGCGTCCGGCCAAGCCTGCACCGAAGCGTCCGGGGATCAAGCTGGTCGACGGCGACAAGCCGTCGGGCAAGCGTCGTGGTGCTCCGGCCGGTTCCGGTCAGCGTCCGGGTTTCGGGCGCAAGAAGCCGGAGTGATCGGCTTTAGCGTCTGAATGAAAAACGCCAACCGCAGGGTTGGCGTTTTTTTTCGTCTGGCGGAAGGTATGTAGCGTCTGAGCGGGCCTCTTCGCGGGCAAGCCCGCTCCCACAGTGGATCTGCGTCGTACACAAATCCTACTGTGGGAGCGGGCTTGCTCGCGAAGAGGCCAGTGGCTTCAATAAAGAAAAATCAGGCTAGAACACAAACCGCCCATCAAACACTGGCTTGTCATCCAGCGCCAACACCCCGCCAGAGAAGATCAGGTCCAGGTGATGACTGCCCTTGGCCCCACCACCCAGCCCCAGATGCAACCCACAGTGCCGCTCTTCGAACCCGGCATTGCGCGCATACAGATCTTTCACCCCTTCATTGGTACCAATCCCCAATTCCTCGATGCGCCGGTTCGAAGGGTTGGCGTCCAGGTATTTGTTGAAGTCGTGTTCCAGCCCCGGCACATCGGTGGCGATGCGGCTGATGGTCGAATTCTCGATCCACAGTTCCAGTGGCGACTCCAGCACGCCGTACTTGCGCGCAAACGGGATGGTGCTGAGGAACGTGCCCTTGAATTTCACATGGCCGTTGATGGCTTCGCTGTGGGTGGCGATTTCGCCGGGGGCCAGGTCGAAGTTGCCGACACCGTTGATGTCGGTCCACTTCTTGATGCTGCTCAGCGGCGTTTCAAACCAGGAGCCGTGGTCGTCCTTGAAGCTCAGCGTCGTCGCTTGGGACATGCGCTGGATCAAGTGGCTGTTGAGCCCGGCGATGCGCTGCGGGGTGACGCTGAAAGTGTCGTAGAAATACTCGCCGTAATCCTTGAACAGCAGCGACTTCTTCCAGTTTTCCGCCATCACGCCCTGCAGGGCGCGAACGAACTCCGGGCCGTCGGGGCGCGGGTTGGGCAGGGTGGAAGAGTCGTAGAAGAAAATGTACAGATCGCTGTCGGCAATCGCCGCGGTCAGCGTTGCGGTGCTTTCCAGGTCCAGGCGGCGGGCACTGAAGGTGAAGCGGGGGTGATCGCCGGCCTGTTCGGCGATGGCGCCGGTCAGGGCTTCGTAATCGGCGGTGTGGCCGAGCAGTACCTTCGCCGAATCGAGACCGGCAAGGGCAGGGTGATGTTCGAGGTAGTAAAGGAAATGCGAGATCGCGCGGGGCTTATCCATGAGTCCTCCCTGACTGACCGTGAAGAAAGCGGCAGGCACGACCGGCCGGATCGTGCCTGCCCGGGGATGTCTTACAGAGGCCACATCGCCGTGCCGAACGGAACCACCGCGTCGGCTTGCATCATTTCCACGGCCGCCTCATGGGTCGGTGCTTCGAACCATTCGTCCAGTTGCAGTTCGGTGTCCAGGTCTTTTTCCAGTGCTTGCATGGTCGATCTCCTAGATGACTTTCACGGGTATGACTGGCCGGTCGAGTTGGCCGGCAAGACGTGAAGAACCTAGTTCAGGGTGTTTTGTAATGCAAAAAATTATTTATTTAAAATTTAAATAAACTTTTTATTCTGTTTTTAAGCGGCGGATTTCTTATTTGAAAACAAAAAACTAAGCGTCAACTTTCATTAGCAAGCTTGCTACCGTCAATTTGCAGACGTCCTACAGAATTTTCCGAAATGGAAAATCTGCGTTACGCGTCGTAAAGAAAAATTTACGAAAACACCGGTAAAGCCCAGTGGATTTACCCCTCTGCCGAGGCTGTAAGGAAAACCTGCCGAAGCCCGGCTGCAAAGGCGTCGCGCAGGGCTCTGGCGCGCTTGTTTCAGCGCTGTTTGCAGGGTGAGATGCGCCTCATGCCTGTCGTGCAGGTGCATAACAAGAAGGAGGCGCAATGAACGCCGTGATCGATCTCCACTTCTCTGCGCGGGACGTTTTTTTCCTCGTCCCCGTCGATGGCCTGCAAAGGCCTGACTCAATTTTTGCAGCCGCCCGAGTGTCTCGAGGCGGACCCACGCAATCCCGGCAAGCGCCACGCTGATCCAGCGGGGTCTGGCAGCAGGGGGTTAGCGGTGTACAATGCGCCGCGTTTTAACTGTGACCCTCTGCGTAATCGCGCAAACCTCAAGGTTATCCGCCTTGTTCACTCCGCCGCGTCACAAGCGTGTCGGGTTCGATTTCGTCACAGATAAAAACAAACAGGTGACGCATGACCGTTGTAAAAAAGCTGAATTCCTGGTGCTTGCGCTGGGGTTTGATCGAGGTTGTCTGAAATCGCAACCTTGCAGCAACGTCTACTGACCATCATCAAACCTTGCGTGGGACCTTTTTCATGAGTGGACAAAACTCGCAATCAGGCGAGCTGAAACGCGGCCTGAAAAATCGCCATATTCAACTGATCGCCCTCGGTGGCGCGATCGGTACCGGATTGTTCCTCGGCTCGGCCGGGGTCCTGAAATCCGCCGGCCCGTCGATGATCCTCGGCTACGCCATCTGCGGCTTCATCGCCTTCATGATCATGCGCCAGCTCGGCGAGATGATCGTCGAAGAGCCGGTGGCCGGTTCCTTCAGTCATTTCGCGCACAAGTACTGGGGCGGTTTTGCCGGTTTCCTGTCGGGCTGGAACTGCTGGATTCTGTACATTCTGGTGGGGATGTCGGAGCTGACTGCAGTCGGCAAATACATCCATTACTGGGCGCCGGACATCCCGACCTGGGTCACCGCCGCCGCCTTCTTCGTGCTGATCAACGCGATCAACCTGGCCAACGTCAAAGTCTTCGGGGAGGCCGAATTCTGGTTCGCGATCATCAAGGTCGTGGCGATCGTCGGCATGATCGCGCTGGGCAGCTACCTGCTGGTCAGCGGCCATGGCGGCCCGCAGGCCTCGGTCAGCAACCTGTGGTCGCACGGCGGGTTCTTCCCCAACGGCGTCAGCGGTCTGGTGATGGCGATGGCGATCATCATGTTCTCCTTCGGCGGTCTGGAAATGCTCGGTTTCACTGCAGCCGAAGCGGACAAGCCGAAAACCGTGATCCCGAAAGCGATCAACCAGGTGATCTACCGCATCCTGATTTTCTACATCGGCGCTCTGGTGATCCTGCTGTCGCTGACTCCTTGGGACAGCCTGCTGGCAACCCTCAACGCGTCCGGCGATTCGTACAGCGGCAGCCCGTTCGTGCAGGTGTTCTCGATGCTCGGTAGCAACACCGCCGCGCACATCCTCAACTTCGTGGTCCTGACCGCGGCGCTGTCGGTGTACAACAGCGGCACCTACTGCAACAGCCGCATGCTGCTGGGCATGGCCGAGCAGGGCGATGCGCCGAAAGGTCTGGCGAAAATCGACAAGCGCGGCGTGCCGGTGCGTTCGATCCTGGCTTCGGCTGCGGTAACGCTGGTGGCGGTGCTGCTCAACTATCTGATCCCGCAGCAGGCGCTGGAACTGCTGATGTCGCTGGTGGTTGCGACCCTGGTGATCAACTGGGCGATGATCAGCTTCTCGCACTTCAAGTTCCGTCAGCACATGAACAAGACGCAGCAGACACCACTGTTCAAGGCGCTGTGGTACCCGTACGGCAACTACATCTGCCTGGCGTTCGTGGTGTTCATCCTTGGCGTGATGCTGCTGATCCCGGGCATCCAGATCTCGGTGTACGCGATTCCGGTGTGGGTCGTGTTCATGTGGGTCTGCTACGTGATCAAGAACAAGCGTGGAGCGCAGCAGGCGCTGCACGCGGCGGGTTCTGCCGCGAAGTAAGCCAGACGCAGAAAGTGAGAAACCCGGCCAATGTGCCGGGTTTTTTATTGGTCGTCAGACGTATTCGGCGATGGGATGGGCTGTGCAGAACGCTTCGGTCTGCAACCGGAATTGCTCGCGCAAGGCCGGTTCCAGCAGGTAATCCTGCTCGCTGATCGGTCTCACACTATCGAGGATCCGGCAGATCAGATCGACGATCTGGCGACATCCCTGCGGATCGATTCTGCGCTGCGCGATGGAGCCCGTGCCGATGCGCAGACCGCTGGTAATGAGTGAAGGGCGTGTCTCGCCCGGTACACGATATTTGTCCACGATAATTGCGCAACGCTCCAGCGCCGACTCGGCAATGGCGCCGGTGATGCCGCCACGCAACCGAATCAATACCGTATGGTTTTCACTGCCCCCGCCGACGACTTCGTAGTCGTGAGCCTGAAAGGCGCTGGCGAACTCGTCAGCCGTGCTGCGAATCCGCCCCATGCTTCTGTCGAACTCCGTGGACTTTGCGTAAGCCAAGGCCGCCGCCTTCGCAGCGATCATGTTGACGGCAGGCGCGCCCTGCATTCGCGGATAAACGGCCTGGTCGAGGGCGCGGCTGAATGTCGTCCTCAAGCCGGGCACCTTGGTGTTCGCCGCTTGACCCGAAAGGATCAGACCGCCGCGCGGGCCCATGAGTTGTTTGTGGGTGCAGGTGGTGGTGACGTGTGCGACGTCGATCGGACTGGGATGCCGCCCTGTGGCAACCAGTCCGGCGATATGCGAAATATCGGCGAGCAGGATGGCGCCGGCTTCATCGGCAATCTCGCGAAATCGTTGGAAATCGATGACCCGTGAGTACGCCGTCGCGCCGCACATGATGATGCGTGGGCGATGGGCGAGCGCCAGTTTGCGCACCTGGTCGTAATCGATGACCCCTGCTGAAGTCGTGCCATACCGAATCGCCCTGTAGTAAATGCCGGCGAATGAGGTGGAGCTGCCATGGGTGTGATGGCCGCCGTATTTGACGCCCATTCCCAGCAAGGTATCGCCTGGTTCGAGCAGGGCGGTCAGCACGTGGTAATTGGCGTTTGATGCCGAATGCGATTGCACGCTTGCGTACTGGGCATCGAACAGTTCCCGCGCTCTGCGGATGGCAAGCGCTTCGACCAGATCGACGTTTTCGCACCCGCCGCCGTAACGTCTGCCGGGCAACCCCTCGGCCGTCACATTGACCAGTGCCGAAGCGGAGGCGGCCAGGGTCATGGGCCTGACGGCGCAAGAGGAGGAGACCAGCGACAGCACCTGGTGCTGACGGGCAACTTCCGCGTCGAGGATCCCTGCCAGTTCGGCGTCTTGCGCCCACAGATCCGCCAGGCCCCGTTGCAGCAGATCAGCCTGGTTCATGAGCGGTTCGGTATGGACTGCCATTGTCTGTATTCCTTCCCTGTGTGCAGCGCGCTGCGAACGAGCGCGACTTCCTTGGTTTTACCGGAGGGTGCGTGCGTTTCTGCCTTTGCCCGACCGGATACAGCGGATTCCTTGTTTTCGCGGCAGTGCGCGCAAACTAATCTCTGTATCGACGGCCCGTTTTCTGCTGACTGCGGTCGCTGCCGACAGCCCGGTTGCCCGACGCATCATAGGTTTTTCACGGCGGAACACCAGAAAATTAATCAGAAAAATGAACATTGTTCAAATAAAATGATTCTTTTTGCCGGGCCTCAGGGTGTAAAACTGCAGGCGGGAAGGATCGCTATTCACGAGATTCTGCTGGCCGATAAGCAGAACTGACGGGTCAGTACAGAATTCGAATTGTTCTTTCTGGTTCACACCAGCGGTGTTGTTGACACTATGTTTATGCCGAAATCAGGGAGGGGGAATGCTATGATCTGCCGCGGCTCTAATACCCGTATAACTATTTCCTAGTGGGCCTGTTGAGTCCCTGAATGATGATTCGAGGGGTATTTTCAAATTGCCTTTATAAAAGACGGTAAGCATTCCATGCACAGAAGAGAACGATCGGAGAATCTGAAGAACAATATCAAGTACCTGATAAAGAGTCGTGGGGAAACGCAGCTGTCGTTATGTAATTCCAGTGGACTGACCCGAACCACGATCTACAACATTCTTGAAGGTAAAGTGGTCAACGTACAGCAGTCCACTGTGCGCAAGATTTCCGACTTTTTCGGAGTGTCCTACGAAGAGATAGAGACGATCTCGTTTGAAGAAAAGGAAATCATCGACAGCAGCATCTCGCCGCAGGGCAACATGAACCCGGCGGCAGTGCCTGTCATCAAGGAAAGTCTGCTTCTGCAGAATCTGGATAAGCGAATCGGCGAGTTGGCGACGATTTTTCCACTGACTTACTATTTTGGAACGTCCTTCAATTTGATAGGCGTCCTGCTGGAAAATGAAGTCAGTGGCATGAATGAACCGGGCGACCTGCTGATCGTGCAGAAGGGCGCGGCAAGTATCGACAAGGAAAAACTGGTGTATGACAAAGTCAGCAAAAGGTTATTCATAACGACTGATGTTGATCTTGCGCTGGAGAGTGTTTGTGTGGTCGGGGATATAATCGAGGAACGATTTAATGGATTGCAGCGTTGAAAGGGAAAACACCAAATATAAGTTGTTGGGGTTCGAAAACGGAAAAAGCCTGGCGGTGATCATGGTCATTGCGACAGGCAAGATAATTAAAATAAAGCTGAGTGAAGTGTTGAATAGTGAGATTATGGATAATCTGAACAAGATAGAAGTAAAGAATCTGTACAAGAAATTCTACTCCCAGGGAGGGTCGCTTACCGCTTATGAAATAAATGATCGCCACGAGAGTTCCTGGATGATTTATATCATTCTGAACCTGATGCTGTTCACGCTTTATATTTTTACCAGCATTGCGGCGACCAAGCCTATCTATCTGGAATATTTTGATATTGTCGTAACGCCGGGTACTTTCCTGTATCCGCTGACGTTTTTGATCGTCGACTTGCTGAATGAAACCTTCGGCCTCCGGTTGGCGCGCAAGGCGATACTCTTCGCGTTCATCAGTAATGCGGCCATTATCATTTTGCTGGCCATGACTACCTACCTTCCCGGGCTACCCGGGTGGAAACTCGACGGGCCTTACAATGATGTGATCAGTCAGTTGTCGTCGGTGCTGATAGCTTCGTCTGTATCGTTTCTGGTGTCGGAAAATATAAACTCTTATCTGTTGTGCAAAATCAAAGAACTGACCAACTCCCGATTTCTCTTCTTGCGGGTGTTTCTGAGTACTTTGTTTGCGGTGATAATCGACAGTTTTCTTTTCTGCTACATCGCCTTTTACGGGACGATGGAGAACAGCGCGATACTCAGCATGATTTACGTCCAGATCGCGATAAAGGTCGGTTTTGCGTTCTTCAATATCATGCCGGCATACGGTGCCAGGTCATTGTTCAAGAGGTATCTGACGGGTAGTCAGGCTTGATGGATTAAATAATGCGCTCACTCGACATTTTCGAGTAAGCGCATTTTTATATGCTGGGTGCTTTATTGCAGATTCAGCTTCGTTTTCAAGCTGTTCATCACCTCATCCTTGTTTTCCAAAAACTCATTGAGGCCTTTTGCGCGAAGATTGCAAGCGTCGCAATTTGCACATCCGCTACCGGTTATGCCGTTGTAGCAGGTCAGTGTCTGGTGGCGAACCAAATCAAGCTGATGGTGATGATCGGCCAGCGCCCAGGTTTCCGCCTTGTTCATCCACATCAGCGGAGTATCAAGTTTCAATGGGTAATCCATGCCCAACTCAAGGGCTTTGTTCAGTGCCTTGACGAACTCGTCCCGGCAATCCGGATAGCCCGAAAAGTCCGTTTCGCAAACCCCGGTGATGACCGTTCTGGCTTGTACCTGATAGGCGTAAATAGAGGCGAGGGTCAAAAACAGGATGTTTCTTCCCGGCACAAAGGTGCTTGGCAGACTTTCGCCAGAACTATTAACCGTCGGAACCGGGATGTTGTCGCGAGTCAGGCTGCTGATGGCCAGCTCATTCAGCAAAGATACATCCATCACTTTATGCACGGTCACGCCGAGCTGTTTGGCCAGTTGCTGCGCGACTTCGATTTCCGCGCGATGACGCTGACCATAGTCAAACGTGATGCAATGAATTTCGTCATAGTGGCTCAGTGCATGGATCAAACAGGTCGTCGAGTCCTGTCCGCCACTAAAAACGATAACTGCTTTATTGCTCATGCTTATGCTTCCTGCATTGAACTGGTAAATTTTCGCTGGGGATCATAACGCGAAACGATTGACGCAAGAAGTTGCGCATGGCCGCAGGAGACCTGCTAGGTGGTTAATCGCGGTATCCTGCACGCTCTGAATTCGGACTTTTTTCCATGCTGGTGATTTCCAACAACGTGCATTTGCCGGATGCCGAGATCGAACTGACGTACATCCGCGCGCAAGGCGCCGGTGGGCAGAACGTCAACAAGGTCTCCAGCGCCGTGCACCTGCGCTTCGACATTCCGGCCTCGTCCTTGCCCGAGTTCTACAAGGAACGGCTGCTGGCGCTGCGTGACAGTCGCATCACCAGCGATGGCGTGCTGATCATCAAGGCTCAGCAGTACCGCACGCAGGAAGCCAACCGGACCGATGCGCTGGAGCGTCTGACCGAGTTGATCCTCAGCGCCACCAAGGTCGAAAAGAAGCGCCGCCCGACCAAGCCGACCCTCGGCTCGAAGAAGCGCCGGCTCGAATCCAAGACCAAGCGCGGCAGCATCAAGGCCGGGCGTGGCAAGGTGGATTTTTAAGGGTTGGTGTCATGGAGTTGTTCCATTTCATCCGGAGCGGGCATTGTATCCATTACGCACCTCTCAACTTAAATCAATTTCCGGACATTGAACGACTCTTTTATAACTAATTGGTCTACATGACTGTCATATCTGACAGGTGTGCCGGATTGCTGTTACACGTTTACTGAGCTCTCTTTTCATTGATTGAGCAAAAGTAAATGAATAACTTAAATGTTGTGCGTGGTACTCCCGATACTGATTTTGGTGTGCGCAGTGAGGTCGTTTTATACGGAGAACAAGGTCAGAGGCTTCAACCTCGGGTCGTCACTCTTCTCTCAGAACCGAACAGGATTCTTTGCGCAGCAACTGACGAGGAGCGGCAAGAGATTTACCTGTGCATGCTTGATGAGGAAGGAGGTATCGACGAGAGTTTCGGAAAAGCGGGTAGTGTTTTTTTTAAACTCTCGGAGTTTTTTCCTGGGTGGGATTTGCCGCAGCCCTATAGCGTGAAGTTTGATAGTGTTCATGGCAAGTATGTGTTGGGTTTCTTCGCTCGTAAAGACGGCTTTAATCGTGCTACCGGTCTGGCTCGATTCGATTTGAATGGGGGACTTGATGAAGGGTTTGGTAGCAAAGGAGTCATGTTGTGGAGTCTGGATGTGAAAGAGGTTGTTCCTGCAAGTTCAGATGTTCCAAAGGTGAAGCAACCTCTGGCGGATAAGGGGCGCGACTACCACGGAACTATGGAATTATTGGACGATGGCGGCGTTTTGCTTCTGACCACGCTTGATGAAAGAGGACTTTTCGATAGTGCGATCCTGGTCAAGTTAAAAAATAACGGTAGTTTGGACGGAGCGTTCGGTAATGGCGGGTACCGATTGGTTTTTCGAGGTCCGTCTGTTTTAGTCATAGGACAGGATATGTTTCGCCAAGACGATGGTTATATTGTCGCCGCTTCAGAGGGACTGGGTAATAAAAGTTGGTTTGTTGGCCGGTATGATGCCCGTGGTGATCTTGACGCCAGTTTTGGGGTCGGAGGATATTATGATGGAGCACCTTCGGTTAAAAACGTCATTCTGAAACGCGACGATCGTTCTCAGTTTTATATTATAGGTACTTCGGATAATGGAGCTCGGCAGTATCTGTTTCTCCAGCTTCAACGTCGCGGGCTCAAAGGCGAGGAAGATCCACTTTTTGGCAAGCAAGGGTGGGGGGGATTTATCACTGATGATTTCAGCGATATCTATATGACGAAAGCAGCACTCTATAATTTGAAATCAACCGTTGTGGTAGCAGGTTATGCTTATTTGCGTAGCGGGTCGGATAGTCAGGCATTTATTGCCAGTCTTGAACAAGACATGGGTTGGGACGAGGGGTTTGGTAATGTTGGAAAGGTTGTATTTCAAAAAGACCAGATTATTCACGATCTCGCTGTTCAGGAAGATCGAAAAATTGTGTTTGTATCCAGTAAAAATAGAGAGAACGGTAGTTTCGCCATTTTCCGTTTGCATGGTTAGCGTATAGAAGCCGCAGTTGTTTATTGGCCATTCGGAACCAATGAATGGCCAATATTGGGCGATCAATGAAAGTGGTGTTTTGGTGTAATGCGGTACAAATACACACTCAGGATCAGGCCGCTCAGTGAGGCAATGGCGGCAAACAGAAAGATCGAAGCAAAACCGAAGCCCGCGGCAATCGCCCCCGCCAATGGCCCGGTGATCCCCAGCGACAAATCGATGAACAACGAATACGCGCCGACCGCTGCGCCACGGCTGGAGGCTGGCACCAGGTTCACCGCTTCCACGCCCAGCGCCGGGAATACCAGCGAGAAGCCGAAACCGCTCAACGCCGCCCCGGCCAGCGCCCAATGCGCATCCGGCGCCAGCCACAGCAGTAACAGGCCGAGGGTTTCCACCGAGAGGCAGGCGATCGCTACGCGGAAGCCGCCGAGGCGGTTGATCAGGTTGCCGAACAGCAGTCGCGCGCCGATGAAGCTGGCGCCGAACAGGCTCAGGCACAGCACCGCGTTGTCCCAGTGCCGGGTGGCGTAATACAGGGTGATGAAGGTGGCGATGGTGCCGAACCCGATCGAGCCCAGCGCCAGGCCGCAGCCGTGGGGGAACACGCGACCGAGCACATGCATGAACGGCAAGCGCTCGCCGGCGACAATCGGCGCCGCGGTTTTCGGCCAGGCCAGCAGCAGGCCCAGCGCTGCCAGCAGAATGATGCTGACGCCCATGCTCCACAATCCCAGCTGGCCGACCAGCCAGACCCCGAACGGCGCGCCGACCGCGAGCGCGCCGTAACTGGCGATGCCGTTCCAAGAGATGACTTTGGCGGTGTTCGCCGCGCCAACGCGGCCGATGCCCCAGCCGATCGAACCGGAGCCCACCAGACTTTCCGCGCTGCCCAGCACCAGACGGCCGATCAACAGGCTGATCAGGCTGAACATCGGCAAGTTGGGTGTCCACGCCGAAATCAGCATAAACACACCACTCAAGCCGCATCCGGCCAGACCGATCATCACCGCGCGCTTGCTGCCCTGGTTGTCGATGATCTTGCCGGCGTACGGGCGGCTGAGCAGGGTGGCGAGGTATTGCACGCTGATCACCAGCCCCGCGATCACCGCGCCAAAGCCCAGATCGCTGTGGACGTAACCCGGCAGCACGGCGAGCGGAATGCCGATGTTCAGGTAGCCGATGAAGGTGAAGAGGACGATGGACACGACTTGCAGCGTGACCGCCAGGGGGCGCTGGGGTTGTGGCATAGAGGGCGACATGAGAAACGATCCACGGCAAAGCAGGATTAGATAGGCTGCTTATGATACCGGCGCGCACGCGTCAGGGGCGGGGAAAAGTAAAACTATTTGCCGGGAGGGTGGCTTCAGGGTTTGGCCGGGGCGACCAGTTGTGTAGTGACCAGTGCAGCGAGGGCGTTTTCTTCGCTGCCGAAACGGGCGAGCAGGGCAGCCTGTTTTTCCGGGGAGAGGCGATTCCAGATTTCGATCATTTTCTCGGTGGCGCCGATCAGGACGGCAGCTTGGCTTTCAGAGAATTCGTCGGTCATGGCGGGCTCGGTTTCAGGCAGTGTGGAAAGCGCATCTTAGCGCTTTCCACACGGTCTGTACGGCGGGGTTTTACTCTTCGCTGTCGGCCTGGCGGCTCTCAACGGCTTCTTTCGGCTCGGGCTGCTGGGCGCCGGCTTGTTGCGTGGTCGTCTGCTCAGGTACGTGCAGGCTTGGGAAGGGGAGATTAGGAATCTCGTGCATGGTTGCGCTCCTCGCTAAGTCTGTTGATAGATCTGGTAGATCCGCGCTTCTTGAAAGCCTGCGCAGGATACAGCAGGAAAAATGACAATCAGACTTTTAATTGAAAATAATGCGACAGATGGCCGCAGGGGAGGGCGTATTCCAAGTGTGGGTGTGAATGAACCTGTGGCGAGGGGATTTATCCCCGATCGGCTGCGAAGCAGTCGTAAAACAATTGCACGCGCCATGTCAGACATTTCGCGATTGCAGTGTTGGGGCCGCTTCGCTGCCCATCGGGGATAAATCCCCTCACCACAGGGCTCACTCCTACAAGGGGGGGCGCGGGGTTATTTGCAGGCGTTGGCGATGGCCTCGGCCAGCAGTGCCAGGCGCGTGGCGTCGATCCCGGCGACGTTGGCCCGACCCGAGCTGACCATGTACACGCTGTGCTGCTCACGCAGTTGCTTGACCTGCTCCGGCGACAGCCCGGTGTAGGAGAACATTCCGCGTTGCACGCCAATGTGCGCAAAGCGCTCGCGCAGACCGTGTGGTTCCAGTGCTTCGACCAGACCGCTGCGCAATTGGGCGATGCGCAAACGCATGGCTTCTACTTCATCGGCCCAGCGCGCTTTCAGCTCCGGGTCGGCGAGGATGGTCGCCACCACGGCCGCGCCGTGATCCGGTGGCGTCGACCACAGGTTGCGGGCGATGTTGGCCAGTTGGCTGCGGATGTCGATCAGCTTGTCGGCGGTTTTCGCGCAGACAATCAGCGCGCCGGTACGGTCGCGGTACAGGCCGAAGTTCTTCGAGCAGGAGCTGGTGATCAGCAGCTCTGGCACCTCGGCGGCGAACAGTCGGGTCGACCACGCGTCCTGTTCCAGTCCGTCGCCAAAGCCCTGGTAGGCAAAGTCGATCAGCGGCAGCAGGTCACGGCGGCGCACGACGTCGAGCACACGCTGCCAGTCGTCATGGTTCAGGTCGAAACCGGTCGGGTTGTGGCAGCAGGCATGCAGTAGCACCACGTCGCCGTGCGGCACTTCGTTAAGCACGGCGAGCATCGCATCGACGTCGAGGCGGTTGTCGCTGCCCACGTAGGGGTAGTGACTGACCTTGACCCCGGCCGCAGCAAAGATAGTTTCGTGGATCGGCCAGGTCGGGTTGCTCAGCCACACGCCTTTGCCCGGCAGGCACTGGGCGATGAAGTCGGCCGCCAGACGCAGGGCACCGGTGCCGCCAGGAGTCTGGGTGGCGCCGGCGCGCTGTTCGGCGATCAGCTTCGAGTCGGCGCCAAGCACCAGTTCATTGATGACTTTGCCGAACAGCGGATTGCCGTGACCACCGATGTAGGTCTTGGTGTCCTGGCTTTCGACCAGTCGCGCCTCGGCGATTTTCACCGCTTCGGGGATCGGCGTCAGGCCCTGGGCATCCTTGTAGACGCCAACGCCGAGGTCGAATTTGCGCGGGTTAGTGTCCTGCGCATAGGCCTCCATCAAACCGAGGATCGGGTCGCCGGGTACCCGGCCGATGGCGTCGAAGTGCATTACTTGCGTCCTTCTGCGGTCTTGGCCACTTCGTCAGTGCGCGCGGCCATGATGAAGTCGTTGCGGTGCAGGCCTTTGATCGAGTGGCTCCACCAGGTCACGGTGACTTTGCCCCACTCGGTCAGCAGGCCCGGGTGGTGACCTTCGGCCTCGGAGATCTCGCCGACGGCGTTGGTGAAGGCCAGTGCGTGTTTGAAGTTCTTGAACAGGAAGACTTTCTCCAGTTGCATGATGCTGTCGCGTACTTCGATGTTCCAGTCAGGGATCTGCTTGATCAGGATCGGCAGTTCTTCGTCGCTGACTTGTGGCGCATCGGCACGGCAGGCTTCGCAGTGGGCTTGGTTCAAAGTGGACATGGTGTGATTCCTGAAATCGAGTGTGTTTTTTTTATAGAAACTATCGGCCCGTCAATGCCGTCACGCTAAACCAAAGTGACGGCGACTGACAGACTCAATTCTCAGCAAAAGTCGCGGATCACGCGGCTTTCGGTTTTGGCGGAAACTTCGGAGCGTGCAAACCCAGCTTCATGCCTTGGCGAACCATGGCCATGATGTCTTCATGGGCAACGTCGAACAGGCGCTTGAGGTTCGGCAGGACAAAGTACAGCGGCTGCAGGATGTCGATGCGATACGGTGTGCGCATGGCTTCCAGCGGATCGAAGGCCTGATGCTCGGGTTCATCCGACAGCGAGTAAACGGTTTCTTTTGGCGAGGACAGGATGCCGCCGCCGTAGATGCGTTTGCCTTGCGGGGTGTCGACCAGGCCGAACTCGATGGTCATCCAGTACAGGCGCGCCAGATACACGCGTTCTTCCTTGGTGGCCTGCAGGCCGAGTTTGCCGTAGGTGTGGGTGAATTCGGCGAACCATGGGTTGGTCAGCAGCGGGCAGTGGCCGAAGATCTCGTGAAAAATGTCCGGCTCTTGCAGGTAGTCCAGTTCTTCGCGGGTACGAATGAACGTGGCCACCGGAAACTGTTTGCTGGCGAGCAATTCGAAGAAGGTCTGGAAGGGGATCAGTGCCGGGACGCGGGCAACCTGCCAACCGGTGGTCTCACCGAGCACCTTGTTGATCTCGCCCAGCTGCGGAATGCGGTCGTGGGGCAGACCGAGTTTTTCGATACCGTCCAGGTACTCCTGGCACGCCCGACCCTCGATCACTTTCAGCTGGCGAGTGATCAGCGTGTTCCACACCGCATGCTCTTCGGCGGGGTAGTCGATAAAACCTTGCGCATCGGGCTCGCGGGCCACGTATTGCGTCTGCTTCATACTGCTCTCCTGCTAGGGGAATTCGTTCTTGTTATGTCCAGCGATGGACTGAGAATTACCCGAGAGTGCGGCGTGATGCAGCAGGTTGAACGAGTTCCTTATAGGAACAATCGCCATATTTCGTAAAGAAATCGTTACGCTTTGGCCGGTATCTCGCGTTTGCGGTGATTTGCAGGTTTGAAAAGGGCTGTGGCTGTCACATAATCTTGACAACTATCTGCGCGCCTCGACAGAAAAGTCAGGCAAAACCGCAGCGCAAATCTCTTGTGGGAGCGGGCTTGCTCGCGAAAGCGGTGTGTCAGCTGAATGAATGGCGACTGACACACCGC
>NZ_JASCPO010000129.1:0-16397 GCF_029960145.1 Pseudomonas sp. PS01299
TTGAAATGGTAATGCCAGGTGACAACATTCAGATGACTGTTACCCTGATCAAAACCATCGCGATGGAAGATGGTCTGCGTTTCGCTATCCGTGAAGGCGGTCGTACCGTCGGCGCTGGCGTCGTAGCTAAAATCATCGAATAAGCGGTTGTAATGTATTTTTCGGGCCGGCATAATGGTCGGCCTGATTTTGTTTTAGGTCAGTAGCTCAATTGGCAGAGCGACGGTCTCCAAAACCGTAGGTTGGGGGTTCGATTCCCTCCTGACCTGCCAGATTCACTCGGTGTGTCTGGCTTTCTTTTCACAGGATCTTCATAGATGACTCCTAAGGCTGAAGCTCAAGGCTCTCGCTTCGATCTGCTCAAGTGGCTTGTGGTAGCCGCTTTGGTGGTTGTGGGTGTAGTTGGCAATCAGTATTACGCTGCTTCGCCGATCCTGTACCGTGTACTCGCTTTGCTCGTAATTGCTGCTGTAGCTGCCTTTGTAGGCCTGCAGACTGCAAAGGGCAAGTCGTTCTTTGTACTGGTTAAGGAAGCGCGCGCCGAGATTCGTAAAGTCGTATGGCCAACTCGCCAGGAAACCACGCAGACAACGTTGATCGTTGTTGCTGTGGTTATCGTTATGGCGTTGCTGTTGTGGGGTGTTGATTCCCTGCTCGGTTGGCTTGTTTCCTTGATTGTCGGCTAAGGGTGTCCCGTGGCTAAGCGTTGGTACGTTGTGCATGCTTACTCGGGTTACGAGAAGCATGTCATGCGCTCGCTGATTGAGCGCGTTAAGCTGGCTGGCATGGAAGATGGCTTCGGCGAAATTCTGGTTCCCACTGAAGAAGTGGTTGAAATGCGTAATGGCCAGAAGCGCAAAAGCGAACGCAAGTTCTTCCCAGGCTATGTGCTGGTACAGATGGATATGAATGAGGGTACTTGGCACTTGGTCAAGGATACTCCTCGGGTGATGGGCTTCATTGGCGGTACCGCCGACAAGCCTGCTCCAATCACCGACAAAGAGGCGGAAGCCATTCTGCGTCGCGTGGCTGATGGTAGCGATAAGCCGAAACCGAAGACTCTGTTTGAGCCGGGTGAGGTAGTTCGTGTTACTGACGGTCCATTCGCTGACTTTAACGGCACCGTCGAAGAAGTTAACTACGAAAAGAGCCGTGTCCAGGTGGCAGTGCTTATTTTCGGTCGCTCTACTCCGGTAGAGTTGGAGTTCAGTCAGGTCGAAAAGGTCTAGCTGAACAAGCATCCCAACCCCGCAGCCCTAGGCTGTGGGGTTTTGTCGTCACTGGGATAAACGCGCAAGTAACCGGGGAGCCTTTCGAGGCGTTCGAACCCGTAATTGGAGTGCCTCATGGCCAAGAAGATTACCGCTTACATCAAGCTGCAAGTGAAGGCCGCTCAGGCTAACCCAAGCCCACCTGTTGGTCCTGCTCTGGGTCAGCACGGCGTGAACATCATGGAATTCTGCAAGGCTTTCAACGCCCGTACTCAGGGTCTTGAAGCAGGTCTGCCGACTCCAGTGATCATCACTGTCTACAGCGACCGTAGCTTCACTTTCGAAACCAAATCCACCCCTGCTTCGGTTCTGCTGAAGAAGGCGGCCGGTCTGACCAGCGGTTCCGCTCGTCCGAACACCGTTAAGGTTGGCACTGTTACCCGTGCTCAGCTGGAAGAAATCGCGAAAACCAAAAACGCGGATCTGACTGCAGCTGATATGGATGCAGCCGTGCGTACTATCGCCGGTTCTGCTCGTAGCATGGGCCTTAACGTGGAGGGTGTGTAATGGCTAAGCTGACCAAGCGTCAAAAGGCTATCGCCGGCAAAATCGAAGCAGGCAAGGCCTACAACATTGTAGACGCTGCTGCTCTGCTGGCTGAGCTGTCGACTGTCAAGTTCAGCGAGTCGTTCGACGTTGCTGTAAACCTGGGTGTAGACCCGCGTAAATCCGACCAGGTTGTTCGTAGCGCTACTGTGCTGCCACACGGCACTGGCAAGACCGTTCGCGTTGCTGTGTTCACCCAGGGTCCAGCTGCTGAGGCCGCTCTGGCTGCCGGCGCTGACCGTGTAGGTATGGACGACCTGGCTGCCGAAATGAAAGGCGGCGACCTGAACTACGACGTAGTGATCGCATCCCCGGATGCCATGCGCGTTGTAGGTCAACTGGGTCAGATCCTCGGTCCACGTGGCCTGATGCCTAACCCGAAAGTCGGCACCGTAACTCCAGACGTAGCTACCGCGGTTAAAAACGCCAAGGCTGGTCAGGTTCGTTATCGCACCGACAAAAACGGCATCATCCACACCTCCGTTGGCAAGATCGGCTTCGATGCCGTCAAGCTGAAGGAAAACGTTGAAGCCCTGATCGCTGATCTGAAGCGTATCAAACCAGCTTCCTCGAAAGGTATTTACGTCAAGCGCGTTACCCTGAGCACCACTATGGGCCCAGGTCTGGTTATCGACCAGAGCTCGCTGGACGCGTAAGACAAAGGTTGGTGCGATTATTCGCGCCAATTGAAAGATTGGGGTCCCTGCCTGGCGGGGGCTATCCAAGACCGTAGGCGGCGCAAGCCTTAAACCACAAGCCTACGCAGATGGTGCTCCCGGTTCCTTACCGAATCAGACACCAAAACGACATTCGGTTTCGACCGAGTGAAACGGTAACAAGCAGGAGTTAAACCCGTGGCAATTAATCTCGAAGACAAGAAGGCCATCGTCGCTGAAGTCAACGAGGCTGCCAAAGTCGCTCTGTCCGCTGTCGTGGTTGATGCCCGTGGCGTAACAGTAGGCGCAATGACCGGACTCCGTAAAGAGGCTCGTGAAGCTGGCGTTTACGTACGTGTTGTACGTAACACCCTGCTCAAGCGCGCTGTTGCTGACACTGAATACAGTGTTCTCAACGACGTGTTCACCGGCCCGACCCTGATTGCATTCTCGAACGAACATCCGGGCGCTGCTGCCCGTATCTTCAAAGAGTTTGCCAAGGGTCAGGACAAGTTCGAGATCAAGGCAGCTGCGTTCGAGGGCAAGTTCCTCGCAGCTAATCAGATCGACGTACTGGCAACTCTGCCGACCCGTGACGAAGCAATTTCTCAGCTGATGAGCGTGATTCAAGGCGCTACCAGCAAGTTGGCTCGTACTCTGGCGGCAATTCGCGACCAGAAAGAAGCTGCCGCAGCCTAAGGCTCGTCAACTTCTCGCGTTTTTTGTTTATTTCGATGGTCGCGTAGGCCGTCCCCCAATTCAGGAATTGAGTCATGTCTCTGACTAACGAACAAATCATCGAAGCAATCGGCCAGAAATCCGTAGTGGAAATCGTTGAGCTGATCAAAGCGATGGAAGAAACCTTCGGTGTTACCGCTGCTGCTGCTTCGGCTGGCCCAGCTGTAGCTGCTGCTGCTGTTGAAGAGCAAACCGAGTTCAACGTTGTTCTGCTGGAAGCTGGCGAGAAGAAGGTTAACGTGATCAAGGCAGTTCGTGAACTGACCGGTCTGGGCCTGAAAGAAGCCAAAGAGAAAGTAGACGGCGCTCCTCAGGTTGTAGCTGAAGGCGTTTCGAAAGAAGCTGCTGAAGACGCTAAGAAGAAGCTGGAAGAAGCAGGCGCTAAAGTCGAGCTGAAATAAGTATCGACTTTGCTCCTCCAGCCCGAGCGTCAAGCGACAGGCTGATGGCTGGTGGCTCTTGCCACCGGCCTTTTTCCGTTATTGGCAGCCGACTGGGTCGGTGCTGATAAAGGCGCTGTAACCACCCGATGCGGTGGCGCAAACCATGGGGTTTGCACGATTTTCTGGCTGCTCCCGTCGGGAGGGGCCAAACAAGCAGGTGACCAAGCTGGGGAACGCTGATGGCTTACTCATATACTGAGAAAAAACGTATCCGCAAGGACTTTAGCAAGTTGCCGGACGTCATGGATGTGCCGTACCTCCTGGCCATCCAGCTGGATTCGTATCGTGAATTCTTGCAAGCGGGAGCGACTAAAGATCAGTTCCGCGACGTGGGCCTGCATGCGGCCTTCAAATCCGTTTTCCCGATCATCAGCTACTCCGGCAATGCTGCGCTGGAGTACGTCGGTTATCGCCTGGGCGAACCGGCATTTGATGTCAAAGAATGCGTATTGCGCGGTGTAACTTTCGCCGTACCTTTGCGGGTAAAAGTGCGCCTGATCATTTTCGACAAAGAGTCGTCGAACAAAGCGATCAAGGACATCAAAGAGCAAGAAGTCTACATGGGCGAAATCCCATTGATGACTGAGAACGGTACCTTCGTAATCAACGGTACCGAGCGTGTTATCGTTTCCCAGCTGCACCGTTCCCCGGGCGTGTTCTTTGACCACGACCGCGGCAAGACGCACAGTTCCGGTAAACTGCTGTACTCCGCGCGCATCATTCCTTACCGCGGTTCGTGGCTGGACTTCGAGTTCGACCCGAAAGACTGCGTGTTCGTGCGTATCGACCGTCGTCGCAAGCTGCCGGCCTCGGTGCTGCTGCGCGCGCTCGGCTACACCACCGAAGAAGTGCTGGACGCTTTCTACACCACCAACGTATTCCACGTTAAAGGCGAAGGCCTGAGCCTGGAACTGGTGCCTCAGCGTCTGCGCGGTGAAGTGGCTGTCCTCGATATCCAGGACGATAAAGGCAAGGTTATTGTCGAGCAGGGCCGTCGTATTACTGCCCGCCACATCAACCAGTTGGAAAAGGCCGGGATCAAAGAGCTGGACGTGCCTCTGGACTACGTCCTGGGTCGCACCACCGCCAAGGTCATCGTGCATCCGGCTACCGGCGAAATCCTGGCAGAGTGCAACACCGAGCTGTCGACCGAAGTCCTGGCGAAAATCGCCAAGGCCGGCGTTGTTCGCATCGAAACTCTGTACACCAACGACATCGACTGCGGTCCGTTCATCTCCGACACGCTGAAGATCGACTCCACCAGCAACCAATTGGAAGCGCTGGTCGAGATCTATCGCATGATGCGTCCAGGCGAGCCGCCAACCAAAGACGCTGCCGAAACCCTGTTCAACAACCTGTTCTTCAGCCCTGAGCGCTATGACCTGTCTGCGGTCGGCCGGATGAAGTTCAACCGTCGTATCGGTCGTACCGAGATCGAAGGTTCGGGCGTGCTGTGCAAGGAAGACATCGTCGCGGTACTGAAGACTCTGGTCGACATCCGTAACGGTAAAGGCATCGTCGATGACATCGACCACCTGGGTAACCGTCGTGTTCGCTGCGTAGGCGAAATGGCCGAGAACCAGTTCCGCGTTGGCCTGGTACGTGTTGAGCGTGCGGTCAAAGAGCGTCTGTCGATGGCTGAAAGCGAAGGCCTGATGCCGCAAGACCTGATCAACGCCAAGCCAGTGGCTGCGGCGGTGAAAGAGTTCTTCGGTTCCAGCCAGCTCTCGCAGTTCATGGACCAGAACAACCCGCTGTCCGAGATCACCCACAAGCGTCGTGTCTCTGCACTCGGCCCTGGCGGTCTGACTCGTGAGCGCGCAGGCTTTGAAGTTCGTGACGTACACCCGACTCACTACGGTCGTGTATGCCCGATTGAAACGCCGGAAGGTCCGAACATCGGTCTGATCAACTCCTTGGCTGCTTATGCCCGCACCAACCAGTACGGCTTCCTGGAAAGCCCGTACCGCGTGGTGAAAGAGGGTGTGGTCACTGACGAGATCGTGTTCCTGTCCGCCATTGAAGAAGCCGATCACGTGATCGCGCAGGCTTCGGCGACCATGAACGACCAGAAAGTCCTGATCGACGAGCTGGTAGCCGTACGTCACCTGAACGAATTCACCGTCAAGGCGCCGGAAGACGTCACCCTGATGGACGTTTCGCCGAAGCAGGTAGTTTCGGTTGCAGCGTCGCTGATTCCGTTCCTCGAGCACGACGACGCCAACCGTGCGTTGATGGGTTCGAACATGCAGCGTCAAGCTGTACCAACCCTGCGTGCTGACAAGCCGCTGGTAGGTACCGGCATGGAGCGTAACGTGGCTCGCGACTCCGGCGTTTGCGTCGTGGCTCGTCGTGGCGGCGTGATCGACTCTGTTGATGCCAGCCGTATCGTGGTTCGTGTTGCCGATGACGAAGTTGAAACCGGTGAAGCTGGTGTCGACATCTACAACCTGACCAAATACACCCGCTCGAACCAGAACACCTGCATCAACCAGCGTCCGCTGGTGAGAAAGGGTGATCGCGTTCAGCGTAGCGACATCATGGCCGACGGCCCGTCCACCGACATGGGTGAACTGGCACTGGGTCAGAACATGCGCATCGCGTTCATGGCATGGAACGGCTTCAACTTCGAAGACTCCATCTGCCTGTCCGAGCGTGTGGTTCAGGAAGATCGCTTCACCACGATCCACATTCAGGAACTGACCTGTGTGGCCCGTGACACCAAGCTTGGCCCAGAGGAAATCACTGCAGACATCCCGAACGTGGGTGAAGCTGCACTGAACAAGCTGGACGAAGCCGGTATCGTTTACGTAGGTGCTGAAGTCGGCGCAGGCGACATCCTGGTGGGTAAGGTCACTCCGAAAGGCGAGACCCAACTGACTCCGGAAGAAAAACTGCTGCGTGCGATCTTCGGTGAAAAAGCCAGCGACGTTAAAGACACCTCCCTGCGTGTACCTACAGGTACCAAAGGTACTGTCATCGACGTACAGGTCTTCACCCGCGACGGCGTTGAGCGTGATGCTCGTGCACTGTCGATCGAGAAGTCCCAGCTGGACGAGATCCGCAAGGATCTGAACGAAGAGTTCCGTATCGTTGAAGGCGCGACCTTCGAACGTCTGCGCTCCGCTCTGGTAGGCCACAAGGCTGAAGGCGGCGCCGGTCTGAAGAAAGGTCAGGACATCACCGACGAAGTTCTCGACGGTCTTGAGCATGGTCAGTGGTTCAAACTGCGCATGGCTGAAGATGCTCTGAACGAGCAGCTCGAGAAGGCTCAGGCCTACATCGTTGATCGCCGCCGTCTGCTGGACGACAAGTTCGAAGACAAGAAGCGCAAACTGCAGCAGGGCGATGACCTGGCTCCAGGCGTGCTGAAAATCGTCAAGGTTTACCTGGCAATCCGTCGTCGCATCCAGCCGGGCGACAAGATGGCCGGTCGTCACGGTAACAAAGGTGTGGTCTCCGTGATCATGCCGGTTGAAGACATGCCGCACGATGCCAATGGCACCCCGGTCGACGTCGTCCTCAACCCGTTGGGCGTACCTTCGCGTATGAACGTTGGTCAGATCCTTGAAACCCACCTGGGCCTCGCGGCCAAAGGTCTGGGCGAGAAGATCAACCGGATGGTCGAAGAGCAGCGTAAAGTCGCTGAACTGCGTACCTTCCTCGACGAGATCTACAACCAGATCGGCGGTCGTAACGAAGATCTGGATAGCTTCTCCGATCAGGAAATCCTGGATCTGGCGAAGAACCTGCGTGGCGGCGTTCCAATGGCCACTCCAGTGTTCGACGGTGCCAAGGAAAGCGAAATCAAGGCCATGCTGAAACTGGCAGACCTGCCGGAAAGCGGCCAGATGCAGCTGACTGACGGCCGTACCGGCAACAAGTTCGAGCGTCCAGTTACCGTTGGCTACATGTACATGCTGAAGCTGAACCACTTGGTAGACGACAAGATGCACGCGCGTTCTACCGGTTCGTACAGCCTGGTTACCCAGCAGCCGCTGGGTGGTAAGGCGCAGTTCGGTGGTCAGCGTTTCGGGGAGATGGAGGTCTGGGCACTGGAAGCATACGGTGCCGCTTACACTCTGCAAGAAATGCTCACAGTGAAGTCGGACGATGTGAACGGCCGTACCAAGATGTACAAAAACATCGTGGATGGCGATCACCGTATGGAGCCGGGCATGCCCGAGTCCTTCAACGTGTTGATCAAGGAAATTCGTTCCCTCGGCATCGATATCGATCTGGAAACCGAATAACACGTGACGCGATCGAGAGCGGGGCAGGACTGCCCGCTCTCTGCTCCGCCAGGAGGAAAGGCCTTGAAAGACCTACTGAATTTGCTGAAAAACCAGGGTCAAGTCGAAGAGTTCGACGCCATCCGTATCGGATTGGCCTCGCCTGAGATGATCCGCTCGTGGTCGTTCGGCGAAGTTAAAAAGCCGGAAACCATCAACTACCGTACGTTCAAACCTGAGCGTGACGGTCTGTTCTGCGCCAAGATCTTTGGCCCGGTAAAGGATTACGAGTGCCTGTGCGGTAAGTACAAGCGCTTGAAGCACCGTGGTGTGATCTGTGAGAAGTGCGGCGTTGAAGTTGCGCTGGCCAAGGTTCGTCGTGAGCGCATGGCGCACATCGAACTGGCTTCGCCGGTTGCCCACATCTGGTTCCTGAAATCGCTGCCGTCCCGTATCGGCCTGCTGATGGACATGACCCTGCGTGATATCGAACGCGTTCTCTACTTCGAGAGCTACGTCGTTATCGATCCAGGCATGACCACCCTTGAAAAAGGTCAGTTGCTGAACGACGAACAGTACTTCGAAGCGCTGGAAGAGTTCGGTGACGACTTCGACGCCCGCATGGGTGCTGAAGCTGTCCGTGAACTGCTGCACGCTATCGACCTGGAGCACGAGATTGGTCGTCTGCGCGAAGAAATTCCGCAAACCAACTCGGAAACCAAGATCAAGAAGCTGTCCAAGCGTCTGAAGTTGATGGAAGCCTTCCAGGGTTCCGGCAACCTGCCAGAGTGGATGGTGCTGACCGTTCTGCCGGTTCTGCCGCCAGATCTGCGTCCACTGGTCCCGCTGGATGGCGGTCGTTTCGCGACTTCCGACCTCAACGATCTGTATCGTCGAGTGATCAACCGTAACAACCGTTTGAAGCGCCTGCTGGATCTGTCCGCTCCGGACATCATCGTGCGCAACGAAAAGCGTATGTTGCAGGAAGCTGTCGATGCACTGCTCGACAACGGTCGTCGTGGCCGCGCTATCACCGGTTCGAACAAGCGTCCTCTGAAATCCCTGGCTGACATGATCAAGGGTAAGCAGGGTCGCTTCCGTCAGAACTTGCTCGGTAAGCGCGTTGACTACTCCGGTCGTTCGGTAATTACCGTAGGTCCGACCCTGCGTTTGCACCAGTGCGGTCTGCCGAAGAAGATGGCTCTCGAGCTGTTCAAACCGTTCATTTTCGGCAAGCTGGAAATGCGTGGTCTCGCGACCACCATCAAAGCGGCCAAGAAAATGGTCGAGCGCGAACTGCCAGAGGTTTGGGACGTTCTCGCTGAAGTGATTCGCGAACACCCGGTTCTTCTCAACCGTGCACCGACCCTTCACCGTCTGGGTATCCAGGCGTTTGAACCGGTCCTGATCGAAGGTAAGGCTATCCAGCTGCACCCGCTGGTCTGCGCCGCGTACAACGCCGACTTCGACGGCGACCAAATGGCCGTGCACGTACCGCTGACGCTGGAAGCCCAGCTCGAAGCGCGTGCGTTGATGATGTCGACCAACAACATTCTGTCGCCAGCCAACGGTGAGCCAATCATCGTTCCGTCGCAGGACGTTGTATTGGGTCTGTACTACATGACTCGTGAAGCGATCAACGCCAAGGGCGAAGGTCGTGTGTTCGCGGATCTGCAGGAAGTTGACCGTGTGTTCCGTGCCGGCGAAGCCGCACTGCACGCCAAGGTCAAGGTTCGTATCAATGAAACCGTCAACGACCGTGACGGCAACAGCGTGAGCAACACTCGTATCGTCGACACCACTGTCGGCCGTGCGCTGCTGTTCCAGGTTGTGCCAAAAGGTCTGTCGTACGATGTCGTCAACCTGCCGATGAAGAAAAAGGCGATCTCCAAGCTGATCAACCAGTGCTACCGCGTGGTTGGTCTGAAAGAGACCGTGATCTTCGCTGACCAGTTGATGTACACCGGTTTCGCTTACTCGACCATCTCCGGCGTTTCCATCGGCGTTAACGACTTCGTTATCCCGGACGAAAAAGCCCGCATCATCGGTGCAGCCACCGACGAAGTGAAAGAGATCGAGAGCCAGTACGCCTCCGGCCTGGTAACCCAGGGCGAGAAGTACAACAAAGTGATCGACCTTTGGTCGAAGGCGAACGACGAAGTTTCCAAGGCGATGATGGCCAACCTCTCGAAAGAGAAAGTCATCGACCGTCATGGCGATGAAGTTGACCAAGAGTCCTTCAACTCGATGTACATGATGGCCGACTCGGGTGCGCGGGGTTCCGCAGCACAGATTCGTCAGCTGGCCGGTATGCGTGGTCTGATGGCCAAGCCGGACGGTTCCATCATTGAAACGCCGATTACTGCGAACTTCCGTGAAGGTCTGAGCGTACTTCAGTACTTCATCTCGACTCACGGTGCTCGTAAAGGTCTGGCGGATACCGCGTTGAAAACTGCGAACTCCGGTTACCTGACTCGTCGTCTGGTAGACGTGGCGCAGGATCTGGTTGTAACCGAGATCGATTGCGGCACCGAACACGGTCTGTTGATGACTCCGCACATTGAAGGCGGTGACGTTGTAGAGCCGTTGGGTGAGCGCGTATTGGGTCGTGTTATTGCCCGTGACGTATTCAAGCCAGGCACCGAGGACGTTATCGTTCCTGCCGGTACCCTGGTAGACGAGAAGTGGGTCGAGTTCATCGAGCTGAACAGCATCGACGAAGTGATCGTGCGTTCGCCGATCAGCTGCGAAACCCGCTATGGCATTTGCGCCAAGTGCTACGGCCGTGATCTGGCTCGTGGTCACCAGGTGAACATCGGTGAAGCGGTCGGCGTTATTGCTGCCCAGTCCATCGGTGAGCCGGGTACCCAGCTGACGATGCGTACGTTCCACATCGGTGGTGCGGCAAGCCGTACTTCCGCAGCCGACAGCGTTCAGGTGAAGAATGGCGGTACTGTCCGTCTGCACAACCTGAAACACGTTGAGCGAGTGGATGGCCACCTGGTTGCCGTGTCCCGCTCCGGTGAGCTGGCAATCGCTGATGACTTCGGTCGTGAGCGTGAGCGTTACAAGCTGCCGTACGGTGCTGTGATTTCGGTTAAAGAAGGTGACAAGGTCGACGCTGGCGCAATCGTGGCCAAGTGGGATCCGCACACTCACCCGATCGTTACCGAAATGAAAGGTACCGTGACCTACGTGGGCATGGAAGAAGGCATCACGATCAAGCGTCAGACTGACGAATTGACCGGTATGACCAACATTGAAGTACTCGACGCGAAAGATCGTCCAGCTGCGGGCAAAGAAATCCGTCCAGCAGTGAAGATGGTCGACGACAACGGCAAGGATCTGTTGCTGCCAGGCACTGACGTTATCGCTCAGTACTTCCTGCCAGCCAACGCCCTGGTCGGTGTTGCGGACGGTGCGAAGATCGCGATCGGTGACGTTATCGCTCGTATCCCGCAAGAAACTTCGAAAACTCGCGACATCACCGGTGGTCTGCCGCGTGTTGCCGACCTGTTCGAAGCTCGTCGTCCGAAGGAAGCGTCGATTCTGGCTGAAGTCAGCGGCACCATCGCGTTCGGTAAAGAGACCAAAGGCAAGCGCCGTCTGGTCATTACCCCGAACGACGGTAGCGATCCGTACGAAGAGCTGATTCCGAAGTGGCGTCACCTGAACGTGTTCGAAGGCGAACAGGTAAACCGCGGCGAAGTTATCTCCGACGGTCCGAGCGATCCGCACGACATTCTGCGTCTGCTGGGTGTGAGCGCGCTGGCCAAGTACATCGTGAACGAGATCCAGGACGTTTACCGTCTGCAAGGCGTGAAGATCAACGACAAGCACATCGAGACCATCCTGCGTCAGATGCTGCGTAAAGTTGAGATCTCCGAGTCCGGCGATTCCAGTTTCATCAAGGGCGACCAGATGGAACTGACTCACGTTCTGGTAGAGAACGAGCGTCTGAGCGCGGAAGACAAGTTTGTCTCCAAGTTCACCCGCGTTCTGCTGGGTATCACCAAGGCGTCGTTGTCCACCGAATCGTTCATCTCGGCGGCTTCCTTCCAGGAAACCACTCGCGTACTGACCGAAGCGGCAGTCACCGGCAAGCGCGACTACCTGCGCGGCCTGAAAGAAAACGTGGTTGTGGGTCGTCTGATCCCGGCCGGTACCGGTCTGGCGTACCACAGCGAGCGCAAGCGTCGTCGTGATGCAGACAAGCCGTTGCGCGTAAGCGCCAGTGAAGTGGAAGCTGCACTGACCGAAGCGCTGAACTCGAGCGGTAACTGAGTTCTGCGGTAACTAAGCTGAGGCCCTGATCGCTCCGTTCGTCGAATCGAGACAAATTGTCAAGGTTCGACGGGCGGGGAGGTCGGGGCCTTGCCTTGACTGGGGACAAGATCCTCTTTAGACTCTTGATCCCCTAAATTTGGCGGGAATCCGTTCCTGTCATTTTGCTTTTCTTGCAAGACAATAGCGTCGCAAGACAACAGTGGAGCTAGTAGATGGCAACTATCAACCAGCTGGTACGTCAGCCGCGTAAGCGTATCGTCGAGAAATCCGACGTACCTGCGCTGCAGAACTGCCCGCAACGTCGTGGCGTGTGCACCCGTGTGTACACCACTACGCCGAAAAAACCTAACTCGGCACTGCGTAAAGTATGCCGTGTGCGTCTGACCAACGGTTTCGAGGTTTCCTCGTACATCGGTGGTGAAGGCCACAACCTGCAAGAGCACAGCGTGGTACTGATCCGCGGCGGTCGTGTAAAAGACTTGCCAGGTGTTCGTTACCACACCGTTCGCGGCTCCTTGGATACTTCCGGCGTTAAAGGCCGTAACCAGGGTCGTTCGAAGTACGGTACCAAGCGTCCGAAGTAATCGGTCGTTTTGCAGATTTTCATTTTATTGAGTCGATAAGAGTAAGGTCGGGCTTGCATCCACTGGATCTGTCCCGAACTAACCTGAAGACCGCTTGAGGGCTTATCATGCCAAGACGTCGCGTAGCAGCAAAGCGTGAGATTCTGGACGATCCGAAATACGGAAGCCAGATCCTCGCCAAATTCATGAACCACGTTATGGAAAGCGGCAAGAAAGCCGTTGCCGAGCGTATCGTTTATGGTGCCCTGGAAACCGTGAAGGCTCGTAAGGCCGGCACCGATCCCCTGGAACTCTTCGAAAAAGCACTCGACGCCATCGCTCCGCTGGTCGAAGTGAAGTCGCGCCGCGTTGGTGGTGCTACTTACCAGGTTCCGGTCGAGGTTCGTCCTTCCCGCCGTAACGCTCTGGCAATGCGCTGGTTGGTAGACTTCGCCCGTAAGCGTGGCGAGAAGTCTATGGCTCTGCGCTTGGCTGGCGAACTGCTGGATGCTGCTGAAGGTAAAGGTGCTGCTGTTAAGAAGCGTGAAGACGTGCACCGTATGGCCGAAGCCAACAAAGCTTTCTCGCACTACCGCTTCTAATTTTAGCTTCACTAATTTTGCGAGGGCTTTATGGCTCGTACTACTCCGATTAGTCGCTACCGTAACATCGGTATCGTCGCTCACGTGGATGCTGGTAAAACCACCACCACCGAGCGCGTCCTTTTTTACACTGGCAAAAGTCACAAAATGGGCGAGGTGCATGACGGCGCCGCGACCACAGACTGGATGGTTCAGGAGCAGGAGCGTGGTATTACCATTACTTCTGCTGCCATTACCGCCTTCTGGAAAGGTTCCGAGAAGCAGTACCCGCACGAGCACCGTTTCAACGTCATCGATACCCCGGGCCACGTAGACTTCACCATTGAAGTTGAACGTTCCCTGCGCGTACTCGACGGCGCTGTGGTTGTATTCTGCGGTACTTCGGGTGTTGAGCCGCAGTCGGAAACCGTATGGCGTCAAGCCAACAAATACGGCGTTCCACGTCTTGTTTACGTAAACAAGATGGACCGTGCTGGTGCCAACTTCCTGCGCGTGATCGGTCAGATCAAACAGCGTCTGGGTCACACTCCGGTGCCGATTCAGCTGGCTATCGGTTCGGAAGACAACTTCCAGGGCCAGATCGACCTGATCAACATGCAGGCTGTTTACTGGAACGACTCTGACAAGGGTATGGTTCCTGTTCGCAAGGAAATCCCTGCGGACATGCTCGAGCTGGCTACTGAGTGGCGCAGCAACATGGTTGAGGCTGCGGCCGAAGCCAGTGAAGAGCTGATGAACAAGTACCTGGAAGGCGAAGAGCTGTCGATCGAAGAGATCAAGGCCGCTCTGCGTCAGCGCACTATCGCTGGCGAAATCGTTCTGGCAGTTTGCGGTTCGTCGTTCAAGAACAAGGGCGTTCCCCTGGTTCTCGACGCCGTTATCGACTTCCTGCCTGCTCCAACCGACATTCCAGCTATCAAGGGCTCGAACCCTGATAACGAGGAAGAGGAAATGGAGCGTCACGCAAGTGACGACGAGCCGTTCGCGGCACTGGCGTTCAAAATCGCTACCGACCCATTCGTGGGTACCTTGACCTTCGTCCGTGTTTACTCGGGCGTGTTGAACTCCGGCGACGGCGTGATCAACTCGGTTAAAGGCAAGAAAGAGCGCGTGGGTCGTATGGTGCAAATGCACGCAAACGCCCGTGAAGAGATCAAGGAAGTGCGCGCTGGCGACATCGCGGCCCTGATCGGCATGAAGGACGTCACCACTGGTGAAACCCTCTGCAACGCTGACAAGCCAATCATCCTGGTTCGCATGGACTTCCCGGAGCCGGTTATTTCGGTTGCCGTAGAGCCTAAGACCAAGGATGACCAGGAAAAAATGGGTATCGCACTGGGCAAGCTGGCTCAGGAAGACCCGTCTTTCCGTGTTAAAACTGATGAAGAGACTGGTCAAACGATCATCTCCGGCATGGGCGAGCTGCACCTGGACATCCTGGTTGACCGGATGCGCCGTGAGTTCAACGTCGAAGCCAACATCGGCAAGCCTCAGGTTTCGTATCGTGAGCGCATCACGAAGAATTGTGAAATCGAAGGCAAGTTCGTTCGTCAGTCCGGTGGTCGCGGCCAGTTCGGTCACTGCTGGATCCGTTTTGCTCCTGCTGATGAAGGTCAGGAAGGTCTGCAATTCGTGAACGAAGTTGTAGGTGGTGTGGTTCCTAAGGAATACATCCCGGCTATCCAGAAGGGTATCGAAGAGCAGATGAAGAACGGCGTTGTTGCCGGCTATCCGCTGATCGGCCTGAAGGCAACCGTGTTCGATGGTTCTTACCACGACGTCGACTCCAACGAGATGGCGTTTAAAGTGGCTGCTTCCATGGCGACCAAGCAACTGGCCCAGAAGGGTGGTGGTGAGTTGCTCGAGCCGATCATGGCGGTAGAGGTTGTTACGCCTGAAGACTATATGGGTGATGTAATGGGCGACCTTAACCGTCGTCGCGGCATGATCCAGGGTATGGAAGACACAGTGTCCGGCAAGGTTATCCGTGCCGAGGTTCCACTGGGTGAGATGTTCGGTTATGCGACCGACGTTCGTTCCATGTCTCAGGGTCGCGCAAGCTACTCTATGGAATTCAAAAAATACGATACGGCTCCGTCGCACATCGTCGAATCCGTAACCAAAAAACAAGGCTGATTCAGCCCCTTTAGGCTAGGAGTTAATTGTCGTGGCTAAAGAAAAATTTGATCGTTCCCTACCGCACGTCAACGTTGGCACCATCGGTCACGTTGACCACGGTAAAACCACTCTGACCGCTGCTCTGACTCGCGTCTGCTCCGAAGTTTTCGGTTCGGCCGTAGTTGAATTCGACAAGATCGACAGCGCTCCAGAAGAAAAAGCTCGCGGTATCACCATCAACACCGCTCACGTTGAGTACAACTCGACTATTCGTCACTACGCTCACGTTGACTGCCCAGGTCACGCTGACTACGTGAAGAACATGATCACCGGTGCTGCCCAGATGGATGGCGCGATCCTGGTTTGCTCGGCCGCTGATGGTCCGATGCCACAAACCCGTGAGCACATCCTGCTGTCCCGTCAGGTAGGCGTTCCGTACATCGTGGTTTTCCTGAACAAGGCTGACCTGGTAGACGACGCTGAGCTGCTGGAACTGGTTGAGATGGAAGTTCGCGACCTGCTGTCCACTTATGACTTCCCAGGCGACGACACTCCGATCATCATCGGTTCGGCTCGTATGGCGCTGGAAGGCAAAGACGACAACGAAATGGGCACCACTGCCGTTCGTAAGCTGGTTGAAACTCTGGATACCTACATCCCAGAACCAGTTCGTATGATCGACAAGCCATTCCTGATGCCAATCGAAGACGTATTCTCGATCTCGGGTCGCGGTACTGTTGTGACTGGTCGTATCGAGCGCGGTATCGTTCGCGTTCAAGATGCACTGGAAATCGTTGGTCTGCGTGACACCACCACCACCACCTGCACCGGTGTTGAGATGTTCCGCAAGCTGCTCGACGAAGGTCGTGCTGGCGAGAACTGCGGCGTTCTGCTGCGTGGTACCAAGCGTGACGACGTTGAGCGTGGTCAGGTTCTGGTTA
>NZ_JASCPO010000012.1:0-57372 GCF_029960145.1 Pseudomonas sp. PS01299
AGCGTCGTGTCAGACGACATCGTTGTTGGATGACACGACGCCTTCGCGAGCAAGCCCGCTCCCACAGGGGACCTTCATGCACTTCTATATAGCGGGCACCGGGCGACAGGCCCGGTGCCGGTGCAACTAGATACCTTCGAGCATAGCGTCTGCCGGGGCTTCGGCGCGTTGCTTGGCGGTGAGCTGGAAGTACAGATAACCAGCGGCCATGAAGCCAAGGAACACACAGCCGATCAGCGTGTTGAACCACGCCATCGCCACCAGGCACACCACGGCCAGAAACAGCGCAATTGCTGGCACCACCGGATAGCCCGGGGCGCGGAAGGTGCGTTCCAGGTTCGGTTCGGTTTTGCGCAGTTTGAACAGGCTGAGCATGCTGATGATGTACATCACGATCGCGCCGAACACCGACATGGTGATCATCGCTGCGGTCAGGGTCATGCCTTGCAGATTGACCAGACCGTCGCTGTAGATCGCCGCGATGCCGATCACACCACCGGCCAGAATCGCCCGGTGCGGGGTCTGGAAACGTGACAGCTTGGCCAGGCTCTTCGGCAGATAACCGGCGCGGGCGAGGGCGAAGAATTGTCGCGAGTAGCCGAGGATGATCCCGTGGAAACTCGCCACCAGGCCGAACAGGCCGATCCACACCAGCATATGCATCCACGATGAGTTGTTGCCGACTACCGCTTTCATCGCCTGCGGCAGTGGATCGTTGATGTTCGACAGTTGGCGCCAGTCGCCGACACCGCCGGCCATCACCATCACGCCGATGGCAAGGAACACCAGGGTCAGGATGCCGCTGACGTAGGCCTTGGGAATCGTGCGTTTCGGATCCTTCGCTTCTTCGGCGGCCATGGCCGCGCCTTCGATGGCGAGGAAGAACCAGATCGCGAACGGGATCGCGGCAAAGATTCCGGGGATCGAGCCCAGGGTGAACTCGTTGGCACCCGACCAGCCGTTGAGCACGAAGTTGCTGAAGCTGAAGCCCGGCGCGACCACGCCCATGAATACCAGCAGTTCGGCGACCGCCAGCACAGTGACCACCAGCTCAAAAGTCGCGGCGATGCTGACGCCGAGGATGTTCAGGGTCATGAACACGAAATACGCGCCGACCGCTGCCACCTTCGGATCCAGCTCCGGGTACTGCACGTTGAGGTAGGCGCCGATGGCCATGGCGATCGCCGGTGGGGCAAAAACGAATTCGATCAGCGTGGCGATGCCGGCAATCAACCCGCCTTTTTCGCCGAACGCCCGGCGGCTGTAGGCAAACGGTCCGCCCGCGTGGGGAATCGCGGTGGTCAGTTCGGTGAAGCTGAAGATGAAGCAGGTGTACATGGTCGCGACCATTAGCGCCGTGACCAGAAATCCGAGGGTGCCCGCGGTGCCCCAGCCGTAACTCCAGCCGAAGTATTCGCCGGAAATCACCAAGCCGACGGCAATGCCCCACAAATGCAGGGTGCCGAGTGTGGGTTTGAGCTGTGTGGTGGAAGTCATAAGTCCTCTCTGTTTTTTATTGTTCGATCTGTTGGACTTTCGGGTGCAGCGGTTGAGGTGGATGGATGCTGTTCACGCAGCGGCAGTTTTTGTGCAAAACCTGAATGACGGGTACGCAAGGGCCGTGCCAGAGCGGCCAGGCCTTGTGTCGTGTCATTTAGGACGCCATCGCTGGCAAGCCAGCTCCCACAGGTTTATGTGGTGAACCCATTATTGAGATCGAATTCAGATCCCTGTGGGAGCGAGCTTGCTCGCGAAGGCGGTTGAACAGGCGACACAGAAATATCTGTATCGCCCCCGGGTTTTAGAAGAAGCCCAACGGATTGATGTCGTAGCTCACCAGCAGGTTTTTGGTCTGCTGATAGTGATCGAGCATCATCTTGTGGGTTTCACGGCCGACGCCGGACTTCTTGTACCCGCCGAACGCGGCGTGCGCCGGGTACAGGTGGTAGCAGTTGGTCCACACACGACCGGCCTTGATCGCACGGCCCATGCGATAGGCGCGGTTGATGTCGCGGGTCCACAGGCCGGCGCCGAGGCCGAACTCGGTGTCGTTGGCGATCGCCAGGGCTTCGGCTTCGTCCTTGAAGGTGGTGATGCTCACCACCGGGCCGAAGATTTCTTCCTGGAACACGCGCATTTTGTTGGTGCCCTTGAGCAGGGTTGGCTGGATGTAATACCCGGTCGCCAGATTGCCCTCGAGTTTTTCCACCTTGCCGCCGGTCAGCAGCTCGGCGCCTTCGCCCTTGGCGATTTCCAGGTACGACAGGATCTTGTCGAATTGCTGCTCGGACGCCTGCGCGCCAACCATGGTGTCGGTGTCCAGCGGATCGCCACGTTTGATTTGCAGGACTTTCTTCATCACCACTTGCATGAATTCGTCGTAGATCGACTCCTGCACCAGCGCGCGGGACGGGCAGGTGCAGACTTCGCCCTGGTTGAAGAACGCCAGCACCAGGCCTTCGGCAGCTTTTTCGATGAAGGTCGGTTCGGCCTGCATGATGTCTTCGAAGAAGATGTTCGGCGACTTGCCGCCCAGTTCCACGGTCGATGGAATGATGTTCTCGGCGGCGCATTTCATGATGTGCGAGCCGACCGGGGTCGAGCCGGTGAAGGCGATCTTGGCGATGCGTTTGCTGGTGGCCAGGGCTTCGCCGGCTTCTTTGCCGAAACCTTGCACCACGTTGAGCACGCCCGGTGGCAGCAGATCACCGATCAGCTCCATCAGCACGCAGATGCCCAGCGGGGTTTGCTCGGCAGGCTTGAGCACCACGCAGTTACCGGCGGCCAGTGCCGGAGCGAGTTTCCACGCGGCCATCAGCAGCGGGAAGTTCCACGGGATGATCTGGCCGACCACGCCCAGCGGCTCATGGATGTGATAGGCCACGGTGTTGCCGTCGATTTCGGCAGCGCTGCCTTCCTGCGCGCGCAAGCAACCGGCGAAGTAGCGGAAATGGTCGGCCGCCAGCGGGATGTCGGCGTTGAGGGTTTCGCGGATGGCTTTGCCGTTGTCCCAGGTTTCGGTGATCGCCAGCAGTTCGAGGTTCTGTTCGATGCGGTCGGCGATTTTCAGCAGGATCAGCGAGCGCGCCTGCACGGAGGTCGCGCCCCACGCATCGGCAGCGGCGTGGGCGGCGTCCAGTGCCTTGTCGATGTCTTCGGCAGTGGAGCGAGGGAATTCGGCAATCGGTTGGCCATTCACTGGCGAGGTGTTGGTGAAGTACTGACCTTTGACAGGCGCGACGAACTCGCCGCCGATGTAGTTACCGTACTTGCTCTTGAACGAGACTTTGGCGCCTTCAGTACCGGGGTGAGCGTAACGCATGATTTGTTCTCCTTGGCTTTGTACTTATTAGAGAAACGCGCAAGTGCGCTTGCTATAAGCGTAGAGCAAAGGTCGGGCCACTGCCGTGCAGGGCAGGCAAATCAAGGCTTTGCGTATTTTTTGTCGGACGGGCGGGCGGCGCCTGTGATGGTTTCGGTACAGAGGGGGTGACAGTTTGTACCGCTTTTGGCACAGCCAGTGACCGGCTGGTCTTGCCAGCATTGCAATGCGCCGATGGCTGGAGGATGCTGACTGCCAATCGCCCAGATGCACCCCTTGTGGCGAGGGGATTTAGCGAAACGTCGCACCGCCCCGATCGGCTGCGCAGCAGTCGTAAATCCGGTGTACGCGGTGAATCTAAGAAGCCACGTTGGTTTGATTGGGGCTGCTTCGCAACCCATCGGGGATAAATCCCCTCACCACAAGGTATGTGCCAGCCAATAAAGAGGCGGCACTGATCTCGGGGAGAATAATAAGAAATGCACGATAACCATTTGAGTCGCCATGCCCAGCAGGTTCTCACCGTCAGTCAGGGCAAGCCGCACCTGCACGGGCCCGGGGCCGATCCGTCGATTGCCCGCTCGTGGCTGCGCTGTCTTGAGGACTATCACCTCGATCCGGCCCTGACCATGGCGCCCACCGTGCTCGAACACGGGCGCGTGCTTGAAAGCCGCGAACGTCTGCAACAGGTGTTGCAGATCGCCGGCAATGAAATGAGCAGCCTGCATCAACAACTGTCGGGCGCCGGTCATGCGGTGCTGTTGACCGACGCGCGCGGGGTGATCCTCAACTGCGTCACCGCACCGGCCGAGCGCAAAATATTCGAACGTGCCGGCCTCTGGCTCGGCGCCGACTGGAGCGAAGCCTGCGAAGGCACCAACGGCATTGGCACCTGTCTGGTCGAGCGCCAGGCACTGACCATCCATCAGGACGAACACTTTCGCGGCCGCCACACCGGCCTGACCTGCTCGGCGAGCCCGGTGTTCGACCCGCACGGCGAACTGCTGGCGGTGCTCGACGTGTCCTCGGCGCGCCACGACGTTTCGCGGCAGAGCCAGTTCCACACCATGGCGCTGGTCAATCTGTCGGCGAAGATGATCGAGAGCTGCTATTTCCTGCGTTGCTTCGATAACCAGTGGCTGCTGCGTTTCCATCTTCAGGCCGAATCCGTCGGCTTGTTCAGCGAAGGGCTGCTGGCGTTTGACGGGGAAGGGCGGATCAGCGCGGTCAACCAGAGCGCGCTGAACCTGCTCGGGCATATTCGCGGTGGTTTGCTCGGCAAACCGGTGGAAGCATTTTTCGATTGTTCGCTGGACGAGTTGCTCGGTCGGGCCAGCGCCAATGCCAGCGCCAGTTGGCCGCTGCGCACCCGCGACGGACGGCATCTGTTTGCCTTGCTGCGTGGCGAATCGCGCAAACCGGTGCCGATCATGCCGGCCCCGATCGTGGCCAAGCCTCAACCGCTGACGAACATTTGCCTCGGTGACGCGGCGCTGCAAGCGGATTTCCGCAAGGCGTTGCGGGTATTCGAACGCGACGTGCCGCTGCTGATCAATGGCGAAACTGGCTCCGGCAAGGAAGCCTTTGCCAAGGCTGTGCATCACGCCAGCCAGCGCGCCAGCAAAGCCTTCGTCGCCCTCAATTGTGCGGCGATCCCGGAAAGCCTGATCGAGAGCGAGCTGTTCGGTTATCGCGGCGGCAGTTTCACCGGCGCGCGCAAGGACGGCATGCGCGGCAAGCTGCAGCAGGCCGATGGCGGCACGTTGTTTCTCGATGAAATCGGTGACATGCCGCTGGCGCTGCAAACCCGGTTGTTGCGAGTGCTGGAAGACCGGCAGGTGGTGCCGATCGGCGGCGAGCCTGAGGCGGTCAACGTGCGGATCATCAGCGCCACTCACCGTAATCTGCTGGAGCGGGTCGAAGGCGGCAGCTTCCGTGAAGATCTGTATTACCGGCTCAATGGGCTGGAGGTCGCGCTGCCGGCGCTGCGTGAGCGTAGCGACAAGTCGCAGTTGCTGGATTTCCTGCTGGCCGAGGAGGCCGGCGGCGAAACAATCGTGATCGACGACCCGGCGCGCCAGGCGTTGCTGGCCTTCACCTGGCCGGGCAACGTTCGGCAGTTGCGCAATGTTCTGCGCACATTGGCGGCATTGTGTGATGAAGGGCGAATCGGGTTGGAGGATCTGCCGGCGATGATTCGGCAGGGGCGGCCAACGCTGGAACTGAAGTCGGTTGAATCCGAGCATCCGCTGGAAGATGCCGAACGTCTGGCGTTGCTCGATGTGCTGGAGCAAACGCGCTGGCACATGACCCAGACCGCGCAGCAGCTCGGGGTCAGCCGTAATACCCTCTATAGAAAGCTTCGTAAGCACGCGATCTCCCGTTAAACCGCGTCGCGCCATTCGCGAGCAAGCCCGCTCCCACAGGATCAGCGCCAACCTTGTGGGAGCGGGCTTGCTCGCGAAGGCGTCGGCGCAGGCGAAACACCAGGTGCGATTTTCCCCACCCTACGCTAACCTGCGGCCATGTTTTACGAGGTCGACTATGCACATTCATATTCTGGGTATCTGCGGGACTTTCATGGGCTCGATGGCGGTTCTGGCCAAAGAGCTGGGCCATCACGTGACCGGCTCCGACGCCAACGTCTATCCGCCGATGAGCACGCAGCTTGAGGCCCAGGGCATTCAGTTGACCCAGGGCTACGACCCGGCCCAGCTCGATCCGGCACCGGATCTGGTGGTGATCGGCAACGCCATGTCCCGCGGCAACTCGGCGGTGGAATATGTGCTGAACAAAGGCCTGCCGTACGTCTCCGGCCCGCAATGGCTGGCCGATCACGTGCTGCAAGGGCGCTGGGTGCTGGCGGTTGCGGGCACGCACGGCAAGACCACCACCAGCAGCATGCTCGCCTGGGTGCTGGAACATGCCGGGATGAGCCCGGGGTTCCTGATCGGCGGCGTGCCGCAGAACTTCTCGGTGTCCGCACGTCTGGGCGGCACGCCGTTCTTCGTGATCGAGGCCGACGAGTACGACAGCGCGTTTTTCGACAAGCGTTCGAAGTTTGTCCACTACCGTCCGCGTACCGCGATCCTCAACAACCTTGAATTCGATCACGCCGACATCTTCCCCGATTTGCCGGCGATCGAGCGGCAGTTCCACCACTTGGTGCGGACTATTCCGAGCGAAGGTCTGGTGATCCACCCCACCACCGAACCGGCCTTGCAGCGCGTGATCGAAATGGGCTGCTGGACCCCGGTGCAGACCACCGGCGTCGGCGGTCAGTGGCAGGTCAGGTTGCTCAAAGACGATGGCTCGGCGTTCGAAGTAATGTTCGAAGGCGTGTCCCAGGGCACTGTCGAATGGGAGCTGACCGGTCAGCACAACGTCGCCAACGCCTTGGCTGCGCTGGCAGCGGCGCGGCATGTCGGTGTGGTGCCAGCGATGGGCATCGCCGGCTTGAGCGCATTCAAGAACGTCAAACGCCGGATGGAGAAAGTTGCGGAAGTACGCGGCATCACCATCTACGACGACTTCGCCCACCACCCGACTGCGATCGCCACCACCCTCGATGGCTTGCGCAAGCGCATCGGCGACGCACCGCTGATCGCGATCATCGAGCCGCGCTCCAACTCGATGAAGCTCGGCGCGCACCGTGACGGTCTGCCGGACAGCGTGGTCGATGCCGATCAAGTGATCTGGTACGCCCCGGCCAACCTCGGTTGGGATCTGGGCGCCACCGCCGCGCTGTGCAGCGTGCCATCGATTGTCAGCGACTCGCTGGAAAGCATCATCGAACGCGTGAAGAGCCAGGCCCAGCCCGGCACTCACGTGGTGATCATGAGCAACGGTGGCTTCGGCGGTCTGCACGGCAAACTCGCCGAGGCACTGCAATGAACACTTTTGCCCAGAGCGGCGGCCCGGAACGCATCACGCTGGCGATGACCGGCGCGTCTGGCGCGCAGTATGGATTGCGCCTGCTCGACTGCCTGGTACGGGAAGATCGCGAAGTGCACTTCCTGATCTCCAAGGCCGCGCAACTGGTGATGGCCACCGAAACCGATGTCACGCTGCCGCCCAAGCCGCAGATGATGCAGGCGTTCCTCACCGAATACACCGGGGCGGCCGCCGGGCAGATCCGCGTGTACGGCAAGGAAGACTGGATGTCGCCGGTAGCCTCGGGCTCCGGCGCGCCGGCGGCGATGGTCGTGGTGCCGTGTTCCACGGGTACCTTGTCGGCGATTGCCACGGGCGCGTGCAACAACCTGATCGAGCGCGCGGCGGACGTCACCTTGAAGGAGCGGCGCCAGTTGATTCTGGTGCCGCGCGAGGCACCGTATTCGAGCATTCATCTGGAGCACATGCTCAAGTTGTCGAACATGGGCGTGACCATCCTGCCGGCTTCGCCGGGCTTCTATCACCAGCCGCAGACCATCGACGACCTGATCGATTTCGTCGTCGCGCGGATTCTCAATCTGTTGGGCATTCCACAGGACATGCTGCCGCGTTGGGGCGAGCATCATCTGAGCAGCGATGAATAAGCTGTTGATGATTGCGCTGGCGCTGCAACTGGCCGGCTGCGCCACCGCGCGCACGCTGGATGCCGCCAAGCCGGGGGCGCCGGTGGTGTATTCCGGGACGCGCCTGGATTTGTACGTGATGAATGGCGGGTGCTGTGCGATGGACCGCTTCGGAGCTGAGGCGCCGAGTTATCCGGGAGTGGACCTGCCGGCGAGTGCGTTGCTCGATACGCTGTTGTTGCCGTTGTCTTTGCTGACCGTGATTGGCGTTGGGTTTCAGGCGACTGGCGGATTGTAGGGGAGTGTGGCGAGGGGATTTATCCCCGATGGGGTGCGCAGCGCCCCCAAAATCTGAAAAACGACGACTGCTGCGCAGCCGATCGGGGCGGTGCGACGTTTCGCTAAATCCCCTCGCCACAAAGTACGGTGTTTACTTGCCGAGCTTGCGCAACTCATCCGACTCGACGATCCGCACCCCATCCTGTTCTTCCAGCGCCAGGCGCCACATCGCCCGGGCCAGTTGGCAGGCTTCGATGCCGCGGTACTTGCCGGGAATCAGTTTGGAAAACGGCGCCGCCAGCTGTTCGCCCAAGCGCGGTTCGGTACGATCACCCAGCAACAGCGATGGCCGGCAGATGGTCAGTTGCGGCCAGTCCTGCGCGCGCAACGCCTGCTCCATCTCGCCTTTGACCCGGTTGTAGAAAATCGACGATTTCGGATCGGCGCCCAGCGCGCTGATCACGATCAGGTGCCGCGCGCCCATCTCCCGCGCACGTTTGGCGAAGGCCACCACCATGTCCAGATCCACCGCGCGGAACGCGGCTTCGGAACCCGCCTGTTTGATGGTGGTGCCGAGGCAGCAATAGGCGATATCGACGCGACCACTGAGTTGCGGCAGAAACGCTTGTGGGTCGCCCACCGGGTTTTCCAGGTGCGGATGCTCCGCCAATGGACGACGGGACGGGGCGAGCACGCGGGTGATCGTCGGCTCGTTGAGCAAACGGTCGAGCAGATGTTCACCGGTCAGTCCGGTGGCTCCGGCAAGCAATACGTGCTGAGGCGTCAAGTACATAGTGTTTCTCCCTTGATACTGTTCAGCTTAGTTGCTGTTTGTTGCTCCGTCGTTCAATGCAGCACTCTGCAACGCTTTTCTGGCCTGCTGTTTACGCAGCAGTTGCCAGTGTGCCAGCACGGTTTTCGGTGCCCAGATCTGTGGCTCCGAGGCTTCGAAGTTATCCGCCAGTTCGCGCTCGGCGACGGTGGCCTTGGCCAGTTTGAAAGCCTGCTCTAGATCGTCGGTCTGGTTCAGGGCCTGAGCGAACAGGGCGTCGCCGAAGTAGGTGAAGTTGGCTTCTTCCGAGCAACCGAACGACACGCGATCGGCACGCGAGGCGGTCATTATCAGTGTGCGCTCATCTTTCAGCGCGGGGATGAAACCGCCGGAATAGCACGATGAAATCACGATCACCTTGTCGCGATTTTTCAGTGGCGCGAGCACGGCGGCGAGTTCGTCGGCGGGCAGATCGGCCAGCTCCATGCGCGGCTGATCGAGCACCAGCTCGTGTTCGGCGGTGCCGTGGCTGGTCAGGTAGATGAACACCAGGTCTTCCGGGCCGCTGCGTTCAGCCAAAGTCTGCGCGGCGCGGCGCAGGTTCTCGCGAGTGGCCATCGGCCGGTCGACGAGGTGGTCGCGGTGGTTGACCAGACGAATCTGGCCGTAGGCACCGAAACGTGTGGTGAGCATGTTGGCGACGTAGTCGGACTCGCGCAGGAACACGCTTTGCTTGCCGTCGCCACCGAGGGTCAGGGTGTACAGCTCGACTGCCGGCGTCGAGGCGGGCACGGCGGCCAGCGCGTTATCGAGTAGGCGGCCCTGGGCCAGAAGGCCGAGTTCGAGGGTGTCGGGCAACAGCTTGCCGTCGGCGTCACGTACGCGCTGGCCGTTGATCCAGGTACCGCTGAGCACGGTGCCGTCAGTCAGCACCAGAGTGCCGCGTCCGGCGTAGCTGTCGCCGTCGAACCCGCCGATGTAGAAGCTGCCGTCAGACAGGTTCAAGCGGCCCTGACCGCTGAAGCGCCAGTCGTTGAAGAAGCCGATGTAATGGCTGCCGTCGGCGCCGATCAGTTCGCCCTTGCCGGTCAGCGCACCTTCCTTGAATTGGCCGAGCCACACGTCGCCGTCGGCGTTCTCGTAGCGGCCCTTGCCGTGCAGTTGGCTGTTCTTGAAGCCGCCGACATAGATGTCGCCATCGGCACTGTTGAATGTGCCATTGCCTTCGAGCTGGCCGTTGACGAAGTGGCCGCTGAAGGTATTGCCGCTAGAGTCGCCGCGCTGGCCTTCGCCGTTGGGTTTGCCGTGGGCGAACTGGCCTTGATAAGAGCTGCCGTCGTCCATTTCCAGACGGCCCAGCCCGGAATACTGGTCAGCCTTGAACTCGCCACGGTAGGTCATGGCGTTTTCCTTGAGGGTGCCTTCGCCATCGCGGCGGCCCTGCTTGAAACCGCCGGTGTAACTGCTGGCGTTGGTGGTCAGGCTGCCCTGGCCATCGAACAGACCCTGCTGAAACTGACCGCGATAGACTTCGCCGTTGCTGCCGTGCCACTCGCCCTGGCCATGCCATTGGCCCTTGTCGAACTGCCCGGCGTACCAACTGCCGTTGGGGTAGTCGACGCGGCCCTGGCCTTGCAGCAAGCCGTTGACCAGTTCGCCGCGATAGCGTCCGCCGTCCGGCAGCCGTGCATCCGGGGGCAACAGCGATTCGCCGTCGCCGCACGCGGTGAGCATCAGGGTCAGGGCAAGGGGTGCAAGAGAAGCGAGTGGGCGCATAGCGGGATCCGGGCAATTAGGCGACCGAGTATGCCGCAGCTATGTGACCTTATACAGCCGGGAAAACAGCGCTGATGCGAAACAGCGTGCGCTGTTTCGCATCCCGTGACTCAAACGAAGCAGAGCGACAGCGGTTCGGCGATATAGGCCGGTTTGTCCGAGCCTTCTATCTCAAGCGTCGCGGTGGCCTTGAGCAGCCATTGACCGGGTTTTTTCTCGGTCACTTCGGCCAGATCGACTTTCAGGCGCACTTTTGAATTGACCTTCACCGGCTGGATGAAACGCACGCTGTCCAGACCGTAATTGACCACCATCTTCAGGCCTTGCGGCAGCACAAGGATGTCTTCCATCAGTTTCGGGATCAGCGACAACGACAGGAAACCGTGGGCAATGGTGCTGCCAAAAGGCGTTTGCGCGGCTTTGACCGGATCGACATGGATGAACTGATAATCCCCGGTGGCTTCGGCGAACAGGTTGATGCGCTCCTGATCGATGGTGAGCCATTCGGAACGTCCGAGTTCCTTGCCGACATAATCTTTGAGCTCTGCAACGGGAACATAGGGCATTGAGACTCTCCTTGGGTTCATCGGTTTTATAGTTTTTCAGGTGGGGGATTTGACCGCCCTGCGAACCACTGTAGATCAACATGGCGATTTGCTCCGGTCAACCTGCCATGCTTTTGGCGAATGCCGATCCATAGCGCTGCCGTGCTTATAATGCCGAGGACTTGCGGGGGGAGATGTCTGATGTTGTTACGTGGCCTGACCATGCTGGTGCTGTTCCAATTGCTCGGCACGGCACTCAACCATTTGCTGTTGCCGGTGCTGCCGGGGCCGATCATCGGCCTGCTGCTGTTGCTGGTGTTCCTGATCATTCGCGGTGAAGTCGGCGAGCCGCTGAACCTCGCGGCCGGCAGCCTGCTGCGCTATCTGCCGTTGCTGCTGGTGCCGCCGGCGGTGGGCGTGATGGTTTATGCGAGCGACATTGCCGCTGACTTCTGGGCCATTGTCGGCGCGCTGGTGTTGTCGTTGATCCTGTCGATGGCCTTCGCCGGGGTGCTGATGCAACGCCTGGTCAAGCGCCATGCGCCGCACTCGGAGGAGTCGTGATGCTCTTCGATTGGCAAGGCGCCTGGGCTTCGGTCATTCATCATCCGTTGTTCGGCATCGGCATCACCCTCGGTGCCTATCAACTGGTACTGGCGGCGTTCGAGAAAACCCGCTGGATCTTTCTGCAACCGGTGCTGGTCTCGATGCTGGTGGTGATCGGCGTGCTGGTCGGCTGCGGCCTGACCTACGCCGAGTACCGCAAGAGCACCGAAATCCTCAGCATTCTGCTGGGCCCGGCGACGGTGGCGCTGGCGGTGCCGCTGTATCTCAACCTCAAGCGCATCCGCCAATTGTTCTGGCCGATTTTTACTACGCTGGTGATAGGCGGCGTGGTCGCCACGGGCATGGGCGTGTTGCTCGGCTGGTGGTTCGGTGCCGAGCACATGATTCTGATGACCATGGCGCCGAAGTCGGTGACCTCGCCAATTGCCATGCTGGTGGCCGAGCAGATCGGTGGCGTGGCGGCGCTGGCGGCGGTGTTCGTGCTGATCACTGGGGTGATCGGCGCGATCTTCGGTCCGGCGTTGCTGACCCGGCTCGGCGTGCACAGCCCTGAGGCGCGCGGCATGGCGCTGGGCATGACCGCACACGCGGTCGGCACCTCGGTGGCGTTGCAGGAAAGCGATGAGTGCGGCGCCTTCGCGGCGCTGGCGATGAGTCTGATGGGCGTGGCCACGGCGGTGTTCCTGCCGTTGGCGGTGTCGATGGTGGTGTAAGGAAATGTCTATGAGTCTGCCGCTTTTTCCGCTCAACACAGTGCTGTTCCCCGGCTGCAACCTCGACTTGCAGATATTCGAGGCGCGCTACCTGGACATGATCGGCCGCTGCATGAAACAGGGCGGCGGTTTCGGCGTGGTGTGCATCCTCGATGGCCACGAAGTCGGCGTTGCGCCAGAGGGCTTTGCCCTGGTCGGCTGCGAAGCGCGGATCACCGATTTCCAGCAACAGGACAACGGTCTGCTCGGGATCCGGGTGCAGGGCGGGCGGCGTTTTCAGGTGTTGCGCACCGAAGTGCAGCGCGACCAGTTGATCCTCGCCGACGTCGAGTGGCTGGACGATGAGCCGGAGCAACCGCTGCAGGACGAAGACGCCGATCTGGTGGCGCTGCTCAAGGCCTTGGCCGAGCACCCGATGGTCGAGGCGTTGAACATGGGCACCGAAGCGTTGGGGCAGCAGTCGCTGGCCAATCAACTGGCGTATCTGCTGCCGTTCGCCGAAGAAGACAAGATCGATCTGCTGCAACTCGACGATCCGCAGCAGCGACTGGATGCGATCCAGGCGCTGCTCGATGAGCTGCAGGGCGAGCTGTTCGCCTGAGTATCAGTAGGCGTAACGCAACATCGTGTCCGGCAGATGCCGCAGAACGAACAGGCTGAACAGCACCAGCAGTGCCGGCAGAATCAGCCACCAGACCTTGAACGGCATGGCATTGAGCGGCGCCTTGCGCTGACTCAGCCACAAGCCCGCCGCACATACGCATGCCGCCAGCATTGCGCCGGCCAGAATATCCGTCGGCCAGTGCGCCCCCAGATAAACCCGTGACAAAGCAATCGACAGCGCCGGAATACAGCCGAGCAGCAGCCAGGTCAAGCGCATGCGCGGCGGTTGGCCGCGACCGGCGAGAACCGCCAGCACCAGAAACAGCGCGAACGAACCGGAGGCATGACCGCTGGGCATGCTGTAGCTGGTCAGCGGATCGGTCAGCACTTCCGGGCGGACCCGGGCGAAAAACTGTTTGGTGACGGTATTGAGGAGCGCGGTGCACAGCAGCACGCCACCGGCAAAAATCGCCTGACGCCATTGCCGGCACAGCAGCAACAGACCGGTGAGCAGGGCGCTGAACATCAACATATTGCGGAATTCACCGATCAGGGTGAAGGTCACTGCGATTTCATCGAGCATCGGCTGCCGATGTTCCTGCACCAGGGTCATCACGCCTTGGTCGAGGGCGTGCAGATACGGATAGCCAATAAACAGGCCGATCAGAATCAACAGGCTCATGCTGCTGATCCAGATCGTCGCACGGCGATGCTGGCGCAAGCTGCTGTTGACGCTCATGCCGACCATCACCGCAATACTGGCGGCAACGATGCCGGCCTGCAGCCAGAAACCTTCCGGCAGCGGTAAGCGGATCGCCGCGCCGGTGGCCCAACCCGGTAGCAGATAGGCGACGCTCCAGCCGGCGGCGGCCAGCAGGCTGACGGCGGCGAAACGCGGGAAGGGCATGTCGCACATCCCGGCGACCATCGGCAGCATCGGCCGCAACGGGCCGATGAAGCGGCCGACCAGCAGACTGGCGATGCCGTAACGCTGGAAGTAGGTTTCGGCCCCGGCCATCCATTCCGGATGGTGGCGCAGCCCCGGCAGGCGGCGGATGTTCTGGTGGAAGTGGCGGCCGAGGAAGTACGAGATCACATCGCCGAGTATCCCGCCGAGAAAGCCCAGCAGCAGGGTTTCACTCAACGACAGTGCGCCGCTACCGGCGAGTACGGCCACGGCAAACAGCAACACCGTGCCGGGCACGATCAGCCCGGCAATTGCCAGGCACTCCACGCAAGCGACGATAAATACCGCAGCGGCCAGCCACTGCGGATTGGCGGCGAGCCACCCGGTCACGCTATCGAGCCATGGGCCCATACACACAACTCCATCAAATCTTCAATAAGTCCCGAAGGCTGTACAAAATTTCAGCAATCACTCAGTACCCTGTGGGAGCGGGCTTGCTCGCGAATGCGGTGTGTCATCAACGAGCTCGTATCTGACACGCCCTCTTCGCGAGCAAGCCCGCTCCCACAAGGGCGCATTGGGTTCAAAACCTGTGTCACTTCAGGACAGCAAAAAATAATCGCGACCTTCGACCTGGCCCCGGCGCAGCGGGTTCCGCGTGCACCACTGGGCATACGCGGCGTCGACGAAGCGGTACATCAGGTGTTCGTCGCGGCCATGGGGGATGCCCAGGCGGGTGGTCTGGATAATCTGGGTCGGCGCCGGCCCGGTGTCTTCCACCAGCATCAGCTCGTGATCGAAACGCTTGGCGTCCCACATTGGCACCTTTAGCCCGAGCGCCTTGCACAGCAGCGTCTGCCCGGCGCAAAGCTTTTGCGAAGGACGCGGCCGGCCTTGGGCATCGGGATTGTTCAGCAGCATCTGCGCCAGACTCGCCGGCCCACTGATTTCATCGACCCACGGGTAGGCGGACTTGATCAAGTCAGAGGTATAATACCTGTAAGATCGGATCATACGGACGGCAGCACATGGCACGGTTAATTTCATACCTTCGGATGTCTACAAGCGAGCAATTGAAGGGACTTTCGCTTGAACGTCAGCGAAAGCTGATCGCTGATTTTGCCCTAAGAAATGGGCTTTCGCTCGATGAAAGTCATGCAATTGAAGACATTGGGCGTTCGTCGTTCTCCGACGATGCAGAGCAAAAGCAGCTTGCCCGATTCTTCACCGATCTCGAAGCAGGGAAATTTTCGCCGGGTGATGTGTTCGCATTGGAAAACATTGACCGTCTCACACGTCGCGGCCCTATTGATGCGATTTTAAAGGTCAATACGATCCTGTCGAAAGGTCTAAAACTCGCAATTATTAGCCCCAATGAACAAAAAATGATTGAAGACGTTAATGACGTTTTCACAATTATCAATTTATCTATTGATGCGGCTCGTTCGCATGGTGAAAGTAAAAATAAAAGCGACAAAGGTTTGTTGAACTGGGAAGAAAAAAGAAAACTTGCCGCTACTCATAAGGTTGCAATGACCGCACAAGCCCCGGCATGGCTTGATACAGAAACCTTTTATATTATGGACGAAACCAAAGGTAAACAGGTTAAACGCCGTCGTTACGTCCTTAATCCTGAGAAAGCCGAAACGGTCAAACTCATTTTTGAGCTATTCCAAAATGGTAATGGCTCGCTGAAAATCAAAAACATCTTGAATGAGCGAAATCTTCCGACTTTTAAAGGTGCAGAATATTGGGAACCTTCAATTATTTCCAAGTTGGTTCGAAATCCTGCAGTTTATGGCATGTATCAACCCAAGAAACAAAACACTGGAAAACGTGATTTAATCGCCACTGGCGAACCAATAGAAGACTATTTCCCAGCAGTAATCACAAAAGAAGTATTTGACCAATGCCAGCAAATCACTGCCACAAATACAACTAGAAAAGGACGCAGAGGTAAATTATTCACCAATCTATTTACCGGGTTATTGATATGTGCGGACTGTTATGGCCCTATTCATTTGCTTAATCCCGGCATTGATAAGCGTGCAAAAAATCCAAAACCAGTTAATTATTTGATTTGTAAAAAAGGCAAGTTCACAAAGGAATGCCTTACAAAAAGAATTCGCTACGATGATTTCGAAAATGTAATGCTTCGGGCAATTCAAGAAATCAACCTTGCAGATGTATTACACGAAAACAATCCGCTTGAAAATTTAATTAATAAGCAGAGAGCTACGCAAGCCGAAATTGAGAAAAAGAAAAAGCTACTTGAAAACTTTGAGAAAAACTTTATTGAAAATGATGGCGATTTACCTTCGTTTATGATTACGCAAGCTAAACAAGCAGAAACGGATATAAAAGCCCTAGATATTGAAGCTATCTCTATTCAATATGAAATATCTCAACTGAATGTCTACAACTCAAATATGGACAACGCCATTGATGAGTTAAAAGCTCATGGCACATATGAAGCTCGTTCAAAAATCAATCTCATATTGCATGAGATTATCAGCAAAATAGTCATTGACTTTGAACTTGATGATTACGGCATCATGTTCAAAAATGGTGCCAAGCGATTCATCAATAACGAAGTCATTCAGAACGTATACAGAACTACAAACCCCATTCAACGTGATGATGAAATTGCAGAAATATTAAACCATGACCACCACCACTGATGAAGCTGTTGATTTTTAAAATGCTATTGCATGGGTGACACTTTGATTGTTTTATAAGTTGCTTTAATTTCCAGATTACGGCCACCAATTGGTGGCCTTTCTTTTGCCCTATATATTTTCAATTTTAAAACTTTCTTAAAGTTTTCACTCACTTGAAAACATTATAATGTATGTTACTGTATATATAAGCCACTTATCTAGGCAAGCAATGTTCTTGGTTCCCAAATAACTCTTAAATGGTTCCCATTTATTCATTATTTGGTTCCCAACCAACAGCTAAATGGTTCCCATTTATCTATTGTTTGGTTCCCAAGAACGCTTGATTTTTCGCACTTCGTTTGAAAAATATAGGAGCATAAAACAAATAAATACATTAGGAGTTCAATATGAAAAAAGTCAAAGACACAGATACCAAAAGACAAAAGAGAGGTGAGATTACAAAAGAAATTCTAGTTACGCATTTCAATGGCAGGTCAAAAAACAAGCTAGATGAAAGTGAGTTGAAAGAGTTCAAAAAAATCTATTCGAGATTATCCGAGCAAAAGAGAGGTGAAAGTTTTCATCTTCGCTTTTCAGGTGATAGTGCAGCTTTCATGAAGAAACTATTTATAGAGAACCCGAAGGCCAACAAAAGCAATCTCGTTAAAAAAATAATTGAGAAGCGAGTTACATCCTGCATTGAATATACAGACCCTCAGCTAATTGAAGCGGCTAAAATTATCGACGAGGCATTTGGCACTGGGAAGGCTTTCAATATTATCATCAACGTAACAACAGTGTTGGAAAAAATAGACAGTAATGGTGTTGCAAAATTTGGCAACGGCAAAGAATATAATTTCAAAAGCACACTAGACGCCCTGAACGAGCGATTAATGCAAGCGGAACAATTGATGGATAGGGTTAACAACCTGCTTGATGGTGTAAATCTTCAAGGTAGAGTTATCTACAACAAAGAAAAGGACAATAACAATGGTGATGTATGATAATCAAAAAACCACAAGGAGATTTATCTGCCAACCTATCTAGTAAAGCAGAAATAGTTTTCAATTTAGACTACTTCTTGAATAAAGCTTTTCACAAAAACGAACCTGATACATGCAAGCTGCCTTTTGTAAATAAATTCACTGATAACCATTCATATAGTAATTTCATGGCCGAATACTTTATGGAGGATTTGAGCAAGGGCCAAAAGTATGCTGCATTATGCGATATTGTTTCTTTCTCACCTAATGACTTTGATGTTGATAACCTAACGCTAGAAGATAAGCAGAAGGCTTTTAAAGCAGTAAAGTCATACGTCAGGCAGGTCTATGGTTCAAGAACATTCGTAGCGGACTATCACATTGATAATGGAAAACTTCATTATCATATCGTCGTGAAAAACAAAGATAAATTTGGAAATTGCTACACAACAAAAGCGTTCAATGACTTTGACAAGAAAGAGAGAGTTGCAGCAAAGCTTGAAAAGCAATTCGGGCTTGAAGTTGTTGAAAATAGAAAGTGCGTATTAGCAGAACAACAACGTCTTGATGATTTTCAGTATTCTCCCACAGCTCATTTGCAACGATTTAAAAAACATAATCCAACAGCTTACGCTGATAAAGTTGACCAACTTACAGCGATGAACGATTTCATCAGGTCAACCGCCAAGAAATCAAAGTCACCACAAGAACTTTTCAAAGTATTACAAGCCAACAACATCGGCATTCGCATAAATAATGACAATGCGGCAAATCTTGCATTTTCATTTATTGACGGCAACGATAATTCGTTAAAAGCATCGCAGGTTAATCTATCAATGAAGTCTTTAAAGTCTAAATTCAAAGACTTTAATGATGAGCAACTAAAAGACATAGTTAGGCAGGCGGCAGAGTTTACACCTAACAAAATCAAACATGACCTTGCATGGATTGGTAAACGAATTGACTTTGAACCTATAATAAAAACAAAAAAAGACACGGCTCAATGGAGATTAAAGAAATATCAAGCAGAAGAGCACTCAAATATTGTTCGCTACTATTCAATATCAAAAAAGGGTTATGAGTATGATAAATTTACCCACAACAAAGAAAGCAATTCTGTTTCTATCCATGAAGTAAGCCCATCGACTATTCGAGACGCATTGATTGTATTAACTAATAATTCACCATGCGAGACACTTCAAACGGAATCCGCCAGTAAGAATTTTTGCATTGAGGGCATCAAACAATCAGTTGAATTAGGCTTGTTTGACAAATCAGGCTTTCAGTTCCTAATGCCTAACGTGAAAGACTTTTCAGCGGAAGATGTTGAACAATTGAATGATTACCTTCGAGATAAGGGCAAGCCAGAAATTGAAATCAAAGAAGCTGATGGTGTCTTGATAGCTATCGCCAAGATTGAAAAGCCAGTCATAGAAGCCGCTCATGAAGCCATAGAGGCATCGGAACCGGTTATCCCAACCAATGACATGCCAGAAGCACAAGCACCGCTAGACATGGCTGATATTGAGCCACAGACAGCAGACGTTGAACAGCCAATCATTGATCCATCTACTTATGATGATTTGATTGATGATTTAATATCCGATTATCAAGAAAGCTACTTTGTTTCAGGGATTATTGACAGCGTAATTGAGGCGTTAGATGGAGTTATTGAAGGAGAACCCAACAACATACATTTATTGATTTTGGACAAAATCCAAAACAATGAAGTTGATAATAAGCTTAAAATCGTTGTGCTTGAAAGATTAGAAAATGCTTTGATATGCGATATTGAACACGAAGTTAATTCATTGAAAAAAATGCATTTGCCGGGAAATTCAAGCCATAGCATTGATGATCATAGAGAGTTTGACAAAAACTATATTCCGAGCCTATTGGGCGAAGAACAAAAAAGCCAATATTGGAGCAGGCAGCACATATACAAACTTAAAGACAGGCTTGAAGAAATTAATCCAGATGTGGCAGATGATATGAATTATGCCATTAAAGAGAGGTTTAAACATGGGCCGGGACATTTGTATAAGTATGATAAATAAAGCCCGCCACGGGCTTTATTTGACTTTCCATATTTAAATGGTACGATAAGAAAAGGTGAAGCCCTAATGTGATTAGCATTAAGGCTTCGGTGTTGATACTGTTAACGGCAGTTTCAACTTGTAATTAAAGTTATAACATATAATTATAATCATTCAAGTCCCTTCTGCCGTAAAATTCCATAACTATAATAAATTCAGTATTCACGCCTGTAAGCAATGTTGGAAATTCAGGTGATTGTTCCGTTGCGTAGCCAAGAGAAATAGAATGGGGATATTGGAAATTTCTCAACCCGCCAGCCACGAAAGTGTTGAACAGGGGTCCAATGTGGTGCTGATATAGCCATTAAGTGTTCAAAGTTTAAACTGAATATCACAGATTTAAACCCTGAGAAAATAGCAAAATCAGGTCAGGCTTCACTTGTTTTTTTTAATAGAAACGAGGAAGACCAGATTTGCCTGAGAAGATCAAAGGCGTAGCCTTCTTCGAAGGCAATTCTGGAATTGTAAAGCGAAAAGCCGCAAGGCTTTGAGTATATAAAGAAGATCTTATTTATTAAGAAAGACGCACGTACCCGCATGACCTAACCCTTAACCCTTAACCCTTAACCCTTAACCCTTAACCCTTAACCCTTAACCCTTAACCCCTTAAAATTTTCTGCTGCGAAGATTTAAGTGGGCCAAATTCAAGCGATGTGTAACAGGTTGATAGTCATAGACCTAAAATCCCACGTCCACGTTTAAATACCTATTTAAGAACGTATAAAACCATCTGGATATTGCGAACCAAGTTCGCCAACAAGGCGGAAGGCGTCGAAGGCCAGTAATTTTTAAAAAAATCAACATTCATAAAATAGACCTATTTAGAGCCTGAAATTTCTTTCGTGTATAACAATACCGAGAATAAAAACGTAGCGTATTTTGTCCGGTTCCGTTAGTTCGCTGAAAATTGAGTCCGATATTATTTTTATTTTTTCATTGAGTTTTTTGAGTTTTTAACTTTCTCAAACCTTCGATTTATGGCTTAAATACGGCAAAATAACGTTGTCAATAGCAAGGCGAAAATATATTTAAGGTCGGACAATGATTTACAATTTTTAAAAATTTGGGTTAGACCTTAATCGAAGCTTTTACATAAAATTTATGCGTGCTCAATTTTCATGTTTGAACAAGTTCAACCACAAAAATCGACCTTGACCAAAAATGGACGACTTGATCAACTCCGTATACGCCGTCCTGCTCCTGTAAATCTATTGCTATTTATCTCAACTGTTCTGATTTTTCTGCTGCTTGTTGTATTTGAGAATTTTCCATCCTCTCAATATTTATCGTATTGTATGTAACGCTTTGGGCCAACTGCTGCTCATCCTTGGTGAAAGTCATCCCCTCACCCAAAATCCCCTTGGATTCCAAGTCCAAGGCAAATTCTAAAATCTTCGTTTTTGTTGTGTCTAATATCCGAACCAAGTGATGAATAGGTACGTGTAGAGCATACTCAAAATTTTGTCCGACCAACTCCGTCAGTGCTTGTGCCATATCGGCAGTAAATTTATATAAAAAATTTCCACCCTCTGATTCTGCTACAAGGTTTTCAATCTGACTTACTGAAAGGAATACTCTCTGTTGGCAAATCATTTCTTCCCATTCTTGATTAACCATAACGGGAACCCAGCCTCTATATGGATTTAATGCCTTTAATTGTCCATGAATAATTCGGTATTCTGGTATCGAGTTTTCTTTGTATCCATTCAGTTCGTCGTTTATCCACTCTTCGATGTCTTTAATTTTCAGTTTTTTTGATACAAGCAAAGCCTTTCTCAAAAGGTCGGTGATATGAATGCTTCTATCTAAGGCGTCTCTCTGCAATTCAAGAACTAAGCTATCCATACAGAAAACTCACAAGCAGGTAAGTAGGGGGGTGATTATCGGGATATACGAGGCCAACACGCTACCGGCCGTACCTTCCAAAATATTCTTGATGGACAAAAGGCACTCTTTAATGATGCCTTTCTTGGGTGCCGGGGCAGTGCTTTGGGATTTAATAGTTTCGGCGTCGGCCAGCAATGCTTTCGCCGTCGCCTGATCCTCCACCTTGGAAAGATCCCGAATAAAATCTTCAAGGAAATTTTTCAGATCGGTATCAAACGAGTTTTGTTCAATCTTCTGGTGTGAGTTCTGAGTGTCCTGCTGGATTTGGGAATTTTCCATAGACCCGACGCTTATGCTGTTGCTCTTGTTCATAATCTGCATCCTTACGTGATGGCGTGGTGCTTACCGCATCCTCGCCTGTCTAACGCACGCAATCAACCCTCTTTCGTATCTCTCGGTATTTGCCGGGCAGCGAGCATCAAACCGAACACGGATCACCCACGGAGTGAGAAAAGCCGGGGTTTTGCGTATGATTCCAGTGATGAAACGACACCTAGAAAATCACAGGTTAAACGCTACCGTCTTGATCAGCACCGCGTTGCCTGGCCCCTGAGCGCTGAAGTTCAGCGAATCGCCACCGCGGGCGTAATACATATAGATGTGCCCGCCATCCAGAAACAAAGCCTTACGTTTTTCCGTATAGCCGAGAGACGCATGACTGCCTTTTTCCGCGCAGTAATAGGCTTCGGTTTCGATGATCCGGGCGCTGAGCCACAGATCGCCGACCCGGTGGCGGATGACTTTGCCGAGCAGATCGCGGGCCAGCACTTGCGCGTCACGGTCGAAAAAAGCGTCCGGGAGGCCCAGTGGCGGGCGCTCGGCGATGGCGCGATCGGTCAGGTTGGACATGGCAAACAGTGTTTATCCAGGCGAAGGAGGTCGTGATGATAACAATCCGCGGCTTAATTACGGCTGAACGTCGGCAAATTGCAGTCCATTTCGACCATCCGCCTGTCACCGCTGTTAGTCCCGGGACGCGACAGCTATAATCTGCCGCTTTCCTCTTTGCCAAGACCCCAGCAGACCATGACTGAGTCCGTTCTTGACTACATGACCCGATTGGGTCGCGCCGCCCGCGAAGCTTCCCGGGTCATCGGCCGTGCCAGCACCGCGCAGAAAAACCGCGCCTTGCAGGCTGCTGCCAATGCGCTGGACGCTGCTCGCGCCGAGCTGGCCGCAGCCAATGAACAGGATCTGGCCGCCGGTCGCGCCAATGGTCTGGAACCAGCCTTGCTGGAGCGCCTGGAACTGACCCCGGCGCGCATCGACGGCATGATCGTCGGCCTGCGTCAGGTGGCAGCACTGCCGGACCCGGTCGGTGCGATCCGCGACATGAGCTTTCGCCCGTCCGGGATTCAGGTTGGCAAGATGCGCGTGCCGCTGGGCGTGATCGGGATCATCTACGAATCCCGGCCAAACGTGACCATCGATGCCGCCAGCCTGTGCCTGAAGTCCGGTAACGCGACCATCCTGCGCGGTGGCTCCGAGGCGATTCACTCCAACCAGGCGATTGCCGCGTGCATTCAGCGCGGTCTGGCCGAGGCCGAATTGCCGGCAGCCGTAGTGCAAGTGGTCGAAACCACCGACCGTGCCGCCGTCGGCGCGATGATCAGCATGCCCGAGTATGTCGACGTGATCGTGCCGCGCGGTGGCCGTGGCCTGATCGAGCGCATCAGCCGCGATGCACGGGTGCCGGTGATCAAGCACCTGGACGGTATCTGCCACGTATTTGTCAGCGAGCACGCCGATCTGGCCAAAGCCCAGCGCATCGCCTTCAATGCCAAGACTTACCGTTATGGCATCTGCGGCGCGATGGAGACCTTGCTGGTTGATCAAAGTGTTGCGAAGGATTTCCTGCCGTCGATGGCTGCCCAGTTCCGCGAGAAAGGCGTCGAGCTGCGTGGCTGCGAACGCACCCGGGCGATCATCGACGCGGTGGCGGCCAGCGAAGACGACTGGAGCACCGAGTATCTGGCGCCGATCCTGTCGATCCGTGTGGTCGACGGACTGGATCAGGCCATCGAACATATCAACCATTACGGCTCGCATCACACCGACTCGATCGTCAGCGAAAACCTCGCCGACACCCGGCGTTTCGTCGCGGAAGTCGACTCGGCGTCGGTGATGATCAACACCCCGACCTGCTTCGCCGATGGATTCGAATACGGATTGGGTGCCGAGATCGGCATTTCTACTGATAAGCTGCACGCCCGCGGCCCGGTGGGCCTCGAAGGACTGACCTGCGAGAAGTACATCGTGGTCGGTGATGGCCAGTTGCGCGGCCAGGCGACGGTCTGACTTGACCGACCTCGACTTGACAGCGCCGCTGCCTGACGGCGAATTCCGACCCCGGCGCATCGGCGTACTGGGCGGCACGTTCGACCCGGTGCACATCGGCCATTTGCGTGGTGCGCTGGAAGTCGCCGAAGCGCTGCTGCTCGACGAGCTGCGCATGATGCCCAGCGCCCGGCCGCCGCACCGCGATACGCCGCAGGTGTCGGCGCAGGATCGGTTGGCAATGGTTGAGTGCGCGGTGGCCGGAGTGCCGCCGCTGGTGGTGGACGCCCGCGAATTGCAGCGGGACAAGCCGTCTTACACCATTGATACCCTGGAGTTGATGCGTGCCGAAATGGCCGCCGAGACCCAGGTTTTTCTGCTTTTGGGCTGGGACGCATTTTGCGGCCTGCCCACTTGGCATCGCTGGGAAGAGTTGCTCCAGCATTGCCACATCCTGGTGCTACAGCGCCCGGACGCCGACAGCGAACCGCCGGATGCCTTGCGCAACCTGCTGGCAGCGCGTTCGGTGAGCGACCCGCTGGCCCTGAAAGGGCCGAGCGGACAGATTGCATTCGTCTGGCAGACACCGCTCGCGGTTTCCGCCACCCAGATCCGTCAACTGCTGGCCAGCGGTAAGTCGGTACGTTTCCTGGTGCCCGACGCGGTCCTGGCCTACATCGATGCGCACGGTCTTTACCGTGCGTCGAACTGAACAAGGCGTGCTTCACTGATACGAATCCACGTATCGCCAAGCCGCCGAATATACGAGCAAAACGAGTTTTATATGACTGACAAAGACGTAAGCAAAGTTAAGCGCAAAGGCACGTTCAAGAGCGCACCGCTGCCGGAAGTCGCCAACACCAACGAGCCGCTCAAGGGCGACGAGCTGGTCAAGGTTGCCGTGGCAGCTCTGGAAGACGTCAAGGCACAAGACATCCAGATCATCGATGTGCGCGACAAGCAGAGCATCACCGACTACATGATCATCGCCACCGGTACGTCCAATCGCCAGATCAACGCGATGCTGGACAAGGTCCGTGAAGAAGTCAAAAAGCAGGGCGCCAAGCCGCTGGGCGAAGAAGGCAAGGGCGACAGCGACTGGGTTCTGCTCGACCTGGACCTGGTGATCGTGCACATGATGACTGCCTCGGCGCGTCAGTTCTACGACCTGGAACGCCTGTGGGCCGGTGCCGAGCAAAGCCGTGCGGCAGACGCCAAGCACCACAGCCCGGAAAACACCCACGAGCATTTCACCAAGCTCAACAAAGACCAGCTGTAAGGGATTGCTGTGCGACTGCGACTGATCGCCGTCGGTTCACGCATGCCCAAGTGGGTGGAAGAAGGCTGGCATGAATATGCCAAGCGTCTTCCGTCCGAGCTGGCGCTGGAACTGGTGGAAATTCCGCTCAATACCCGTGGCAAGAACGCCGACGTGGCCCGTTTCATCCGCCAGGAAGGCGAAGCCATGCTGGCCAAGGTCGGGCCGAACGAGCGGATCGTCACGCTGGAAGTCCACGGCAAGCCCTGGAGCACCGAGCAACTGGCGGTTGAACTCGACCGTTGGCGGCTGGATTCGCGCACGGTCAATTTCATGGTCGGTGGCCCCGAAGGGCTGGCGCCGGAAGTCTGCGCCCGCGCCGATCAGCGCTGGTCGTTGTCGCCGCTGACCTTGCCGCACCCGCTGGTGCGGATCCTGATCGGCGAACAGCTGTACCGTGCCTGGACCGTGCTGTCCGGTCACCCTTACCACAAGTAGTCCTGCCCTCATGTCTCAGCCGATCCGCATCAAGGACCACGAAAAGGACGCCCGCCTGGTGCGCAGCCGCGTCGTGTTCGGGGCCATTGCGGTCATGCTGTTGATCTGCGTGTTGATTGCGCGGCTGTACTACTTGCAGGTGATCCAGTACGAGTACCACTCGACACTCTCGGAAAACAACCGCGTCCACGTGCAGCCGATTCCACCGACCCGCGGCTTGATCTTCGACCGCAACGGCGTGGTGGTGGCGGACAACCGTCCGAGCTTCAGCCTGAGCATGACCCGCGAGCGTTCCGGCGACTGGCAGCAAGTGCTCGACGTGATCGTTGAAGTGCTGCAACTGACGCCCGAGGACCGGGTGATCTTCGAGAAACGCATGCGTCAGGGGCGTCGGCCGTTCGAGCCGGTGCCGATCCTGTTCGAGCTGACCGAAGAGCAGATCGCCCGGATCGCGGTGAACCAGTTCCGCCTGCCCGGGGTGGAAGTGGTTGCGCAACTGGTGCGCCACTACCCGCAGGGCGCGCATTTTGCGCACTCGGTGGGTTACATGGGGCGCATCAACGAGAAAGAGCTGAAGACCCTCGACCCGGTCAACTACAGCGGCACCCATCACATCGGCAAGACCGGCATCGAGCGTTTCTACGAGCCGGAACTGCACGGGCAAGTGGGTTACGAGGAAGTCGAAACCAACGCCCGGGGCCGCGTATTGCGCGTGCTCAAGCGTACCGATCCGATTCCCGGCAAGGACATCGTCCTGAGCCTGGACATCAAACTGCAGGAAGCGGCCGAAGCTGCGCTGGGCGGGCGACGTGGCGCGGTGGTGGCGCTCGATCCGAAGACTGGCGAAGTGCTGGCGATGGTCAGCCAGCCGAGTTTCGACCCGAACCTGTTCGTCACCGGCATCAGCTTCAAGGCCTATGCCGAACTGCGCGATTCCATCGACCGGCCGCTGTTCAACCGCGTGCTGCGCGGCCTGTACCCGCCGGGTTCGACGATCAAGCCGGCGGTGGCGATTGCCGGTCTCGATTCTGGCGTAGTGACAGCGTCGAGCCGGGTGTTCGACCCCGGTTACTACATGCTGCCCAACTACGATCACAAGTACCGCAACTGGAACCGCACCGGTGACGGCTTCGTCGATCTCGACACGGCGATCATGCGTTCCAACGACACCTACTTCTATGACCTGGCGCACAAGCTGGGCATCGATCGGTTGTCGGCCTACATGAACAAGTTCGGCATCGGCCAGAAGGTCTCGCTGGACATGTTCGAAGAATCCCCCGGCCTGATGCCGTCCCGCGAGTGGAAGCGTGCGACGCGCAAGCAGGCGTGGTTCCCGGGTGAAACCCTGATTCTGGGGATTGGCCAGGGTTATATGCAGTCCACACCGTTGCAACTGGCACAGGCCACGGCGCTGGTCGCCAACAAAGGCATCTGGAACCGGCCGCACCTGGCCAAGACCATTGAGGGCGCCAAACCGGTAGACGAGAACCCGATGCCGGACATCGTCCTGCGCGATCCGTCGGACTGGACCAAGGTCAACCACGGCATGCAGCAGGTGATGCACGGCGCCCGGGGTACTGCGCGCAAGGCAGCAATCGGTGCGCAATACCGCATCGCCGGCAAGTCCGGTACCGCTCAGGTCGTCGCGATCAAACAAGGTGAAAAATACGACCGCTCCAAGGTTCAGGAACGCCACCGCGACCACGCCTTGTTCGTTGGTTTCGCCCCGGCCGACAACCCGAAAATAGTGGTTTCGGTGATGGTCGAGAACGGTGAGTCCGGCTCCGGTGTCGCCGCGCCAGTGGTGCGTCAGGTCATGGATGCCTGGCTTCTGGATCAGGAGGGTCGATTGAAGGCCGAATACGCCGGTCCTATCAGTGCGGAGGCTACGGCCCGTGATGAATAATTTTGATCGCATGCTCTCTAGCGAGGATGTGATGCGTCGCCGGGCGACGCTGCTGCAACGCCTGCATATCGATGGCCCGCTGTTGATCCTGCTGCTGATCCTCGCTGCGGGCAGTCTGTTCGTGCTGTATTCGGCCAGTGGCAAAAGCTGGGATCTGCTGGGCAAACAAGCCACTTCGTTCGGCATCGGCCTGGTGTCGATGATTGTCATCGCCCAGTTCGAACCACGGTTCATGGCGCGTTGGGTACCGCTCGGTTACGTGATCGGCGTGGTGCTGCTGTTGGTGGTGGACATCATGGGCCACAACGCCATGGGCGCGACGCGCTGGATCAACATCCCCGGGGTGATCCGCTTCCAGCCCTCGGAGTTCATGAAGATTCTGATGCCGGCGACGATTGCCTGGTATCTGTCCAAACGCACGCTACCGCCGCAACTCAAGCATGTCGGCATCAGCCTGATGCTGATCGGCGTGCCGTTCATTCTGATCGTGCGCCAGCCTGACCTTGGTACGTCACTGCTGATTCTGGCCGGCGGCGCGTTCGTGCTGTTCATGGGCGGGCTGCGCTGGCGCTGGATCCTCAGCGTGCTGGCCGCCGCCGTACCGGTGGCGATCGCCATGTGGTTCTTCATCATGCACGACTACCAGAAGCAGCGGATCCTCACGTTCCTCGACCCGGAAAGCGATCCGCTCGGCACCGGCTGGAACATTATCCAGTCGAAAGCCGCGATCGGTTCCGGGGGCGTGTTCGGCAAGGGCTGGCTGCTGGGCACCCAGTCGCACCTGGACTTTTTGCCGGAAAGCCACACCGACTTCATCATCGCCGTCCTCGGCGAAGAGTTCGGTCTGGTGGGCATCTGCGCGCTGCTGCTGATCTATCTGCTGTTGATCGGTCGCGGGCTGGTGATTACCGCCCAGGCGCAGACGCTGTTCGGCAAACTGCTCGCCGGCGCGTTGACCATGACGTTTTTTGTTTATGTTTTCGTCAACATCGGTATGGTCAGTGGCCTGTTGCCGGTGGTGGGGGTGCCGTTGCCGTTCATTAGCTACGGAGGAACTTCGCTGGTGACACTGCTGTCAGCGTTTGGGGTTTTGATGTCGATTCATACGCATCGCAAGTGGATCGCACAGGTTTGAATAAGGTGAAGAGTTCAATGCAAGTCATGCGCAGCTGGGCGACTCGTTACGCGCCGTGGGTCGGCCTGGTCGGCATCCTTGGCAGCGCGCAGGAAGCGCTGGCCGGCGATTACGAAGGCTCGCCGCAAGTGGCCGAATTCGTCGGTGAAATGACTCGCGACTACGGTTTTGCCGGTGAGCAACTGATGGCGGTGTTTCGCGAGGCCCAGCGCAAACAGGCGATTCTCGACGCGATTTCCAAGCCCGCCGAGCGGGTCAAACAGTGGAAAGAATATCGCCCGATGTTCATCACCGACGCGCGCATCGCCCGTGGCGTGGACTTCTGGCGCCAGCACGAGGCCGTACTGGCCCGTGCCGAGCAGGAATACGGCGTGCCGGCACAAGTCATCGTGTCGATCATCGGCGTCGAGACCTTTTTCGGACGTAATACCGGCAATTACCGGGTGATTGATGCGTTGTCCACGCTCGGTTTCGACTATCCTCCCCGTGCCGAATTTTTCCGCAAGGAATTGCGTGAGTTCCTGCTGCTGGCCCGTGAAGAACAAGTTGATCCATTGACCCTAAAAGGCTCGTACGCCGGGGCGATGGGCCTGCCGCAATTCATGCCGAGCAGCTTTCGCGCCTATGCGGTGGATTTCGACGGTGACGGTCACATCAATATCTGGACCAATCCGGACGATGCGATCGGCAGCGTTGCCAGTTACTTCAAACGGCATGGCTGGGCCGCCGGGGAACCGGTGGTCAGCCGCGCCGATGTGCGCGGCGAGCAGGTCGATGAAGGCCTGACCACCGGCATCGAGCCGACGAAGACGGTTGGAGAGTTGCGGGCGCTGGGCTGGTCAAGTCATGATGCGCTGCGCGATGATATGCCGGTTACTGCATTTCGCCTCGAAGGCGATAACGGCCCTGAATACTGGATGGGCCTGAAGAATTTTTACGCGATCACGCGTTATAACCGCAGCGTGATGTACGCCATGGCCGTATATCAACTGTCTGAAGAGCTGGTAAAAGCACGGGGCGTCAAGTAATGCGGGCATTGCCTATCAATAAACCCCTGAAGCTGGTGGCTTTCGCTGCGTTGGCGGTACTGGTCGTCAGTTGTTCGACCAGCCGCGCGCCGACCCAGAAGACCTCGTCCACCGCCGTGCGTGCGCAGCCGGGGCTGGACATCAACCGCGCCCACAAAGACGGCGCGCCTTGGTGGGATGTCGACGTTTCGCGGATCCCGGATGCCACGCCGACCCTGCACACCGGCCCGTACAAGGCCAACCCGTACACCGTGCTGGGCAAGACCTATTTCCCGTTGCAGGAATCCAAGACCTACGTCGCCTCGGGCACGGCGTCCTGGTACGGCACCAAGTTCCACGGGCAGAACACCGCCAACGGCGAGGTGTATGACCTGTACGGCATGAGTGCCGCTCACAAGACTCTGCCACTGCCAAGTTACGTTCGGGTGACCAACCTGGACAACAACAAGAGCGTGATCCTGCGGGTCAACGATCGCGGGCCGTTCTATTCGGACCGGATCATCGACTTGTCCTACGCGGCCGCGAAGAAGCTCGGTTATGCCGAAATCGGCACCGCGCGGGTCAAGGTCGAGGGCATCGATCCGCAGCAATGGTGGGCCGCCAAGGGCCGTCCGGCGCCGCTGATGCTCAACGAGCCGCAAGTCGCGCAGAATAGCGCCCCGGTGATCACGGCGTCGGCCGGTACCATCGAGCAGTGGACCCCGCCGCCGCAGCAACATGCCTCTGATACTGTCCCTGTACAGATCAGCGCAAAAAAAAACGCTTCTGCACCAGCGTCTGGCCAGTATCTGCAGGTGGGCGCGTTCGCCAACCCGGACGCTGCAGAACTCCTGAGGTCGAAGCTCAGCGGGATGGTGAGCGCTCCGGTGTTCATCAGCTCGATCGTGCGCAATCAGCAGACCCTGCACCGGGTACGCCTGGGGCCGATCGGGTCGCCGGGTGAGATCGCGCAGGTGCAGAACAGCGTGCGCCTGGCCAATCTCGGCTCGCCGAGCGTGGTCACCGAGTAAGAAACGTAGCACTTGATTGACGGTTCACTTGCGGTTTTGGGGGGTGAACCAGGTTGTTGGCTCGTCGAAGAACAAAAGCCCGGCAAGGGTGACTGGAGTGAGCAACTGAACACGCGATGGCCCGTTAGAAGGCTGTCTGAATAGTTTTGCCTTCGGGCAAGTTTCCATTAGCGATTTCGAGAGACGGATGAACATCACCACCTTTGCCAAACGCCTGTGTCTGCTAGTCCCGCTGCTCCTCTCGCCAGCCGCTTTCGCGGCCGAGATGATGCCGTCGCCACCTCAACTGGCTGCAAAAGCCTACGTGCTCATGGACGCCAGCAGCGGCAACGTGCTGGTGGAGAACAACGGTGACCAGCGTCTGCCGCCAGCCAGCCTGACCAAACTGATGACCGCGTACATCGCTACGCTGGAAATCCGTCGTGGCCAGATCGGTGAAAACGATCCGGTGACCGTCAGCGAAAACGCCTGGCGTACCGGCGGCTCGCGGATGTTCATCAAAGTCGGCTCGCAAGTGACCGTCAGCGACCTGCTGCACGGCATCATCATCCAGTCCGGCAACGACGCCAGCGTGGCGCTGTCCGAGCACATCGCCGGCAGCGAAGACGCGTTCGCCGACCTGATGAACAAGACGGTCGCCGATCTGGGCATGACCAACTCGCACTTCATGAACCCGACCGGTCTGCCGAACCCTGAGCACTACTCGTCGGCTCACGATATGGCGATCCTGGCCCGTGCGATCATCCATGAAGACCCGGCTCACTACGCGATCTACTCGCAGAAAGAGTTCTTCTGGAACGGCATCAAGCAGCCTAACCGTAACCTGCTGCTGTGGCGCGACAAAACCGTTGACGGTCTGAAAACCGGTCACACCGACGAAGCCGGCTACTGCATGGTGTCCTCGGCTGTCCGTGATGGCCAGCGTCTGATCGCCGTGGTGTTCGGCACCAACAGCGAAGTGGCGCGTGCCGCTGAAACCCAGAAGCTGCTGACCTACGGTTTCCGTTTCTTCGAAACCCAGACCTTCTACCAGAAGGGCACCGAACTGGCTCAGGCCCCGGTGTGGAAAGGCACCACCAGTCAAGTCAAGGCCGGCCTGGCTGAAGACCTGACCATGACCCTGCCAAAAGGCCAGCTGAAAAAGCTCGCTGCCAGCATGACCATGAACCCGCAACTGACCGCGCCAATCGCCAAGGGCGACGTGATCGGTAAAGTCGAAGTGAAACTGGACGACAAGGTAGTGCACAGCGCTGACCTGATCGCTCTGGACGCTGTCGAGGAGGGTGGTATCTTCCGCCGCATGTGGGATAGCATCCGTCTATTCTTCTACGGCTTGTTCAACTGATTGAGTGTTGACCTGCATGGCCCCGTTCCTATCCGGTTCGGGGCCATGTGCGTTACCACGGCTTACGCTTACGAGGCCGTTACGCCATGACCGATACCGAAGTAAAGGCGCCAAAGATCGAATTTCCGCAGACTGATTATCCGATTAAGGTGATCAGCGATACGGGCGTCGGCAACAAAGACAAGATCATCGACATCGTCAAGAAACACGCGACCATCAATGATGAGCGCATCGACGAGCGTCAAAGCAGCAACGGCAAGTACACCACCATTCAGCTGCACATCGTCGCGACAGACCAGGATCAGCTGTACAACATCAACAGCGAACTGCGGGCTTCCGGTTTCGTGCACATGGTGTTGTGATGCCAGGCACGCTGGGCTTTCGCGAACTTGGCCAGATGGCTTACGAGCCGGTCTGGCATGCCATGCAACGCTTCACCAACGAACGCGGCAGCGATGCCGCCGACGAAATCTGGTTGGTCGAGCACCCTCCGGTGTTCACCCAAGGCCAGGCCGGCAAGGCCGAACACCTGTTGCTGCCGGGCGATATCCCGGTGGTACAGGTCGATCGCGGCGGGCAGGTGACTTATCATGGCCCGGGCCAATTGGTGGCTTACCTGTTGCTGGATGTGCGCAAGCTGGGCTTTGGCGTACGTGATCTGGTCACGCGCATGGAACACTGCCTGATCGAATTGCTGGACAGCTACGGCGTGACCGCTGTAGCCAAGCCAGATGCTCCCGGCGTCTACGTCGACGGAGCGAAAATCGCTTCTCTGGGTTTGCGGATTCGCCACGGTTGCTCCTTTCATGGCCTGGCCCTGAACGTGGATATGAACCTGGAGCCGTTTCGACGGATTAATCCCTGCGGCTATGCCGGGCTGGCAATGACCCAGCTGAGCGACCACGCAGGATCGATTGAATTTGCCGAGGTAAGTGCCCGGCTGCGCGCGCAGCTCGTCAAACACCTCGACTATGCTGAGCAGACGACCCTGACGGGCGGAATCGACTGATATGACTACTGATGCAGTGCAAACCATGATCCCGACGCTCGACGTGACCGAGCGCCCGGCCCCGCGTCCCAAGGTTGAAGCCGGCGTCAAGCTGCGCGGCGCCGAGAAGGTTGCACGCATCCCGGTAAAGATCATTCCGACCACCGAACTGCCGAAGAAACCCGACTGGATTCGCGTGCGCATCCCGGTTTCGCCGGAAGTCGACCGGATCAAGAGTCTGCTGCGCAAGCACAAGCTGCACAGCGTCTGCGAAGAAGCCTCCTGCCCGAACCTGGGCGAGTGCTTCTCCGGCGGCACCGCGACCTTCATGATCATGGGCGACATCTGCACCCGTCGTTGCCCGTTCTGCGACGTTGGCCACGGTCGTCCGAAACCACTGGACGTCAACGAGCCGGAGAGCCTGGCGATCGCCATTGCCGACCTCAAGCTCAAGTACGTGGTGATCACCTCGGTTGACCGCGACGACCTGCGTGACGGTGGTGCCCAGCACTTTGCTGACTGCATCCGCGAGATCCGCAAGCTGTCGCCGAACGTGCAGCTGGAAACTCTGGTCCCGGACTACCGTGGCCGCATGGACATCGCCCTGGAAATCACCGCTGCCGAGCCGCCGGATGTGTTCAACCACAACCTGGAAACCGTGCCGCGCCTGTACAAGGCTGCGCGTCCGGGTTCGGACTACCAGTGGTCGCTGACCCTGCTGCAACGCTTCAAGCAGATGATGCCGCACATCCCGACCAAATCCGGCCTGATGCTGGGTCTGGGCGAGACCGACGAAGAAGTCATCGAAGTCATGAAGCGCATGCGCGAACACGACATCGACATGCTGACCCTCGGCCAGTACCTGCAACCGTCGCGCAGCCACTTGCCGGTGCAGCGTTTCGTGCACCCGGACACCTTCGCCTGGTTCGCCGAGGAAGGTTACAAGATGGGCTTCAAGAACGTTGCTTCCGGCCCGCTGGTACGTTCCTCGTATCACGCCGACGAGCAGGCGAAACTGGTCAAGGCTGAACTGCTCGGTTCCTGATCCGGCGCAGATAGCCTCGAAAAATACCCGCTTCGGCGGGTATTTTTGTTTGGGCCTGCCGCGCACTCTTTTGTTTGTCTCTGGACCTGACTACTGTGTCTGCAAGACTTCACACAGGGAGACCCATGGATGACCGTTCGACCGACCCACAGCCTTTTTCCGCATAAACCCGTACCGGCGCTGCCGTCCGAAGGGCAGATCGGCGTGATCGCGCCCGCCGGCCCCGGTGCGCTGGACACGGAAAAGGCTGTGCAGTGGATGCGCGCCCGCGGCTATGCGTTGAAAGTGTTCCCCGGTGTCTACGAGAAGGCTGGCTATCTGGCCGGCAGCGATGACGTGCGCCTCAACGACCTGCATGCCGCGTTCGCCGACCCTGAAGTCGACGCGATCATCTGCCTGCGCGGCGGCTACGGTACGCCGCGCCTGCTGGATCGGATCGATTACGATCTGCTCAGCCGCCACGCCAAGCCGTTTGTCGGCTACAGCGATATCACCGCGCTGCATCTGGCAATCAGTCGCTACGCCGGGTTCGTGACCTTCCACGGCCCGCTGCTCAACGCCGATTTGCTGGGCGACAAGGAGCCGCCGACTGTCACCTCATTCTTCGCCATGCTGCGCGGTCAGTTGAAGGCGGGGAGTGTGTTGAGCCATCCGGTGGCTTATCCCTTGACCACCGTCGAACCGGGCATTGCGCACGGGCGTTTGCTCGGCGGCAATCTGGCGATGATCGCCGCAACGCTGGGCACACCGTATGAGATTGATGTCGAGGGCGTGATTCTGCTGATCGAGGACGTCAACGAGCCGCTGTATCGGATCGACCGTTTGCTCACGCAGATGCGTCTGGCTGGCAAGCTGGCCAGATTGCGCGGTGTGCTGGTGGGGGATGTCGCCGGGGTCGATGTCGAGGCTTTGAACCGCTTGCTCAAGCAGACGTTCGAGCCGTTACGGATTCCGGTGCTGTCGGGGTGGCGCAGCGGGCATTGTGATCCGAACCTGACGCTGCCGATGGGGGCGCTGGTTCGCTTGGATGCCGGGAAGAAGGAATTGATGTTGGAACAGGATGTAGTGATCAAACGCTAGGGTTTGGTTGCCAGTGAGTCAGTCTTCGGGAGCAAGCCCCCTCCCACATTTGATTTGTGTCGTACACGGAACCAATGTGGGAGCGGGCTTGCTCGCGAAGGCGGCATCAGCCATACGACGATCTTTCTATTGGGAGCGCAGGCTCTCAAGCAACTTATGCGTCGGATAACCATCCGCCGGCCAGCCAAACGACTGCTGGGCACTGCGGATCGCCTTGCGGGTATTGGCGCCAATAATCCCGTCCGCCGTGCCCGCATCGTAGTTACGCGCGCTCAGCAGGTTCTGCAATTCGATACGCTCGGTGCGGCTCAGTGGCAGATCGTCTTTCGGCCAGGTGCCATTGATCAGGCCTGCGCCGTTGAAGCGCTCGGACAACAGGCTGACCGCCAGTGCGTAGGACGACGAGTTGTTGTACTTGAGGATCGCCCGGAAGTTATCGAGGATCAGGAACGCCGGGCCACGGTAACCGGCCGGCAGCAGCAGGGCGGCAGACAGTTGTTCCGAGCCGGCCGGGGCCTGACCGCCATTGGGCAGGATCACGCCCAGTTGCCGCCATTCGGCAACGGTCTTGCGCATCGCGCCATCGGCCAGGGTGTAGTTGAAGCCGCTCGGCAGTTGCACTTCGAAGCCCCATGGCTGACCACGCTGCCAGCCTGAGCTTTGCAGGTAGTGTGCGGTGGAGGCCAGCGCATCGGCCGGGCTGCCCCAGATGTCGCGGCGACCGTCACCGTCGAAATCCACGGCGTGGGTGTTGTAGGTCGTCGGAATGAACTGGGTCTGGCCCATCGCACCCGCCCACGAGCCGAGCATCTTTTCTGGCGTGATGTCGCCCTGTTGCAGGATCTGCAGCGCCGCGATCAGTTGTGCATGAGCAAATGCGGGGCGACGGCCTTCGTAGGCCAGGGTCGCCAGCGAGTTGATCACCGATTTGCTGCCCTGGAACTGACCGAAGTTGCTTTCCATGCCCCATACCGACACCAGTGCCTGGCGATCCACGCCATAACGCTGTTCGATGCTTTGCAGGATGTCGGCGTACTGACTGATCAGCGCCTGCCCCTTGCGCACCCGCAGCGGCGACAGGGCGCCGTCGAGGTATTCCCATACCGGACGAGAGAACTCCGGCTGGCTGCGGTCGGCTTTGATCACACTGGCATCGAAGCTGACATTGGCAAACGCGCGGTCGAACAGATCGGCGCGGATCCCGGCTGCCAAGGCATCCTTGCGGAAACCCGCCTGCCATTCGGCAAAGGTCTGGGTTGGCTGTAAATCGAGAGGGTCAGCGGACGGCACTACCGGCGGGATGATTGCCGGGGCTGTTGCGACAGGGGCGGCTTGAAGGGGTTGCGCATCGGCAGCGGTAGGTTTTTCCGCGCAGGCGACAAGCAGAATGAAGCTGGAGGCAGCGATCAGTTGGCGAACGGGCCAACGACGGGAAAGACTGAAGGGCATGCACAGTTCCAGGGGATACGAATCAGGTGCAGACCTTAACATGACCAGGGGGTGCTGTGCTTCAGGCAGCCAGAAAGTAAGAAGCCTCCCAGCTATTAGACTGGAAGGCTTCGCGGCGGTAGCTGCCTTTACCCTTGGTTGGTCGTTCCTGGCGACTGCGGAACAGGGGTTGGGCGATGATGGATTTGGCCTTGTTCGGGCCATGTTTCGATGGCTTTTTGCTCATGAGGGTTCTCTCGGTAGGTGGGTGCTGCGGGGCGAATAATCTGCCGAAGCCGCGCGTCTGTCCAGCCTCTATTGCGTAGGAATATTCTGACGCCTTCGCGAGCAAGCCCGCTCCCACAGTCGACCGAGTTCTATCATGTGAATGCGATCGACTGTGGGAGCGGGCTTGCCCGCGAAAGGGCGTTATGCGGTTGAACGTCTTACTCGGCGGGCAGTGAAAGACGCTGGCCCGACATCAACAGCGCCAACCGGCTCAGGCTCATCCAAGGGGAACCGGTGGCCTGACCCTTGATCTGCGCATCGATGCGCTGGGCTTCGAGCAACAACTGCGCCCAGCGTTGCGCCGAGTAGCGTTGCAGGGCTTTGCTCATCAGGGGTTTGCGCTTGTCCCAGACTGGCGGTTTCGCCTGGCTGAAGCACTTGTCCAGCGGCGTGCCCTGGCTGTACTGCAGCGAGATATTGGCCAGCAGGCGCAACTCCCGCGCCAGTGCCCAGAGAATCACCGGTGGCTCGACGCCTTCACCGCGCAGGCCTTCAAGCATGCGCAAGGCGTGGGCCGGTTCGCCGTTGAGTACGGCGTCGGTCAGGCCAAACACGTCGAAGCGCGCACTGTCGGCCACCGCGGCCTGCACGGTTTCGACGGTGATCTGCCCACCTTCGGCCATCAACTTGAGCTTTTCGATTTCCTGCGCAGCGGCGAGCAGGTTGCCCTCGACGCGTGCGGCGATCAGTTCGACCGCGTCCTGGCTGGCCGACAAACCGGCTTGCGACAGACGCTGGCGAATCCAGCTCGGCAACTGGTTGGCATCCACCGGCCAGATCTGGATGAACTGGGTCTGCTGGCCTTCGACCAGGGCCTTGCCCCACTTGGTCTTCTGCGCACTGCCGTCGAGCTTGGGCAAGCTGATCAGCAGCACCGTGTCTTCAGCGGGGCGCGAGCAGTATTCGATCAGCGCGGCAGCGCCCTTGTCACCGGGCTTGCCCGAAGGCAGGCGCAGTTCCAGCAGGCGTTTTTCGGCGAACAGCGACATGCTGGCGCCGGCCTGCAACAAGGTCCCCCAATCGAAATTGGCGTCGGCGGCGAACACCTGGCGTTCGTCGAAACCTTGCTGGCGGGCAGCACTGCGAATGGCGTCGGCGGCTTCCTGGCACAACAGCGGGTCATCGCCGCTGATGATATAGACGGGCGCGAGCGCGCCTTGCAGGTGTTTGCCGAGTTGAGCGGGAGCGAGCTTCATAAGAGAGGGCGAACGGGGCGCCTGAGCGCCCCGTACGTCTTACTGCTGCGGCAGTTCGAGCGGCGACTGACGCGGGGTTTCCGCTTCAGCTTTCTGCGCCGCCTTCAGCGCGTCGGCTTCAGCCCGGGCACGGTCGTTGGCCGCTTGCTGCAATTGCTGCAGTTGGCCCGGCGTCAGCTGTTGCAGGCGCAGCATCATGCGCTGAACCAGTTCGCGACGGGTTTCGCGACGGGCGTCGTTGGCTTCCTGATCGGAGCCGACGAGGTTGTTGCCGTCGTGGATGAACACTTTCTGCACTTCAAGCTTGTCGCTCAGCAGGTTCAGATTGTGTTCGCCTACGATGTCGTAGTTCAGCACGGTGGTCACTTGGTACTCACCCGTACGACCGGCACCGGCGTAGCTGAGGATACGCTGGTTTTCCTGTTCGTCAGCCAGATACAGCTTGTACGGTGCACCGCTGTAGACCTTGACGCCGCTGGACTCGAGCACCTGACGCAGCTGGGTGACGGTCTCGCCATACGCGTTACGGGCGCTCAGATCGAGCTCCTTGATCGACAGTTCGTTGGTGCCGGTGCCACGCAGCTGGAAACCGCAGGCGCTCAGCAGAACGGCGAGGCCCATCACCAGCAGATTGCGTTTGATCATTGTGTTGCTCCCCTTGAAACCATGTGGGCCGACCCTGCGGCCCGAAAGGTTTTACAGTGCGTCAGGCGAACCTGACGCCCAATCCAATTTAGCTGGCGACGATGTTGACCAGTTTCCCTGGTACAACGATCACTTTGCGAATGGTCAGACCGTCGACGAAACGCAGCACGTTTTCGTTGGCGCGGGCCGCCGCTTCAACTTCTTCGCGGGTGGCGCTGGCCGGCATTTCGATCTGGCCACGCAGCTTGCCGTTCACTTGAATGACCAGTTGCAGGCTGTCCTGCACCAGTGCGCTTTCATCGACCGCAGGCCAGCCGGCATCGATCACCGGGTCAGCGTGGCCCAGTTGATTCCACAGCTCATGGCTGATGTGCGGCGTGATCGGAGCCAGCAACAACGTGACAGCTTCCAGACCTTCGTGAATCAGCGCGCGGTCCTGTTCGGTGCCTTGCGCAGCTTTTTCCAGCACGTTCATCAGCGTCATCACCTGAGCGATGGCGGTGTTGAATTTGTGGTTCTGGCCGACGTCATGGCTGGCCTGTTTGATGGCCAGGTGGATGGCGCGGCGCACGGCTTTCTGCTCGTCGTTCAGGCCTGCGATGTCCAGTTTGCCCGGCAGGCCCTGGGTCACATGGGCCTGCGCCAGACGCCAGACGCGCTTGAGGAAGCGGTGCGAGCCTTCAACGCCGGAGTCCGACCATTCGGCGCTCATGTCCGGCGGCGAAGCGAACATCATGAACAGGCGGCAGGTGTCGGCGCCAAACTGATCGATCATCGACTGTGGGTCGACACCGTTGTTCTTCGACTTGGCCATTTTCTCGGTGCCACCGATTTCCACCGGCAAGCCGTCGGATTTCAGTTTGGCGCTGATGACCTTGGCCTTGCTGTCACGCTCCAGTTCCACGTCCGCCGGGTTGAACCAGGTGTAGGCTCCGTTGGCTTCGCGACGGTAGTAAGTTTCGGCGATCACCATGCCCTGGGTCAGCAGGTTCTTGAACGGCTCGTTGGAGCTGACCAGACCTTCGTCACGCATCAGCTTGTGGAAGAAGCGCGCGTACAGCAGGTGAAGAATGGCGTGTTCGATGCCACCGATGTACTGATCCACCGGCAACCAGTGGTCGGCCGCGGATTTTTCCACCAGGCCACCTTCGAAGTGCGGCGAGGCGTAACGGGCGTAGTACCACGAGGACTCGACGAAGGTGTCCATGGTGTCGGTTTCACGCTTGGCAGGCTGGCCGCATTTCGGGCAGTTGCACTCGTAGAATTCCGGCATGCGCGCCAGCGGCGAACCGGCGCCGTCCGGCACCACGTCTTCCGGCAGAACCACCGGCAACTGGTCTTCCGGCACCGGCACGTCACCGCAGGTGGCGCAGTGGATGATCGGAATCGGGCAGCCCCAGTAGCGCTGACGGCTGATGCCCCAGTCGCGCAGGCGGAACTGGGTACGCGAGGCGCCGAGGTTTTTCTTGATCAGGGCGACTTCCATGGCGTCGAACGCGCCGGTGAAGTCCAGGCCGTCGAACTCGCCGGAATTGATCAGCGTGCCGTGCTCGCCGTAGGCGTCTTGCCACGGAGCCGGGTTAGTGTCACCGGAGCTGGTGCGCACCACCGATTTGACTGGCAGGTTGTATTTGTGGGCGAATTCGAAATCGCGCTCGTCGTGCGCCGGGACCGCCATCACGGCGCCGTCGCCGTAGTGCATCAGCACGTAGTTGGCGACCCATACCGGGAGTTTTTCACCGGTCAGCGGGTGCTCGACGAACAGGCCGGTCGGCAGGCCTTTTTTCTCTTGAGTGGCGACGTCGGCTTCAGCCACGCTGCCGCCCTTGCATTCAGCGATGAACGCTTGCAGCTCAGGGTTGTTCTGCGCGGCCTGGGTCGCCAGCGGGTGCTCGGCAGCCACGGCAACGTAGGTCGCGCCCATCAGGGTGTCCGGACGGGTGGTGAAGACCTTGAGGGTGCCTGCTTCGCCGATCGAGTCGACGTTGTACGGGAACTGCACTTCCATGCCGCGGGATTTGCCGATCCAGTTGCGCTGCATGGTCTTGACCTGTTCCGGCCAGCCAGTCAGTTCGTCGAGGCTCTCCAGCAGCTCATCCGCGTAAGCGGTGATCTTGAAGTAGTACATCGGGATTTCGCGCTTTTCGATCAGCGCGCCGGAGCGCCAGCCGCGACCATCGATCACCTGTTCGTTGGCCAGCACGGTCTGGTCGACCGGGTCCCAGTTCACGGTGCCGTTCTTGCGGTAGATCACGCCTTTTTCGAACAGGCGAGTGAACAGCCATTGTTCCCAGCGGTAGTAATCCGGCTTGCAGGTGGTCACTTCACGGGACCAGTCCACCGCCAGGCCCAGGCTGCGCAGCTGGGACTTCATGTAGGCGATGTTTTCGTAGGTCCACTTGGCGGGTGCCACGTTGTTCTTCATCGCGGCGTTTTCCGCCGGCATGCCGAAGGCGTCCCAACCCATCGGTTGCAGAACGTTCTTGCCTTGCATGCGCTGGTAGCGGGAGATCACGTCGCCGATGGTGTAGTTGCGCACGTGCCCCATGTGTAGCTTGCCGCTGGGGTAAGGGAACATCGACAGGCAGTAGTAGGTTTCCTTGCCTGGCTGTTCACTGACTTCAAAGGACTTTTGCTCGTCCCAGAACGACTGGGCGGCGGCTTCGATTTCACGGGGCTGATATTGTTCGTGCATGGCTACTTTTGTACTGGATAGGGGTGGCCTAATCCTCTTCAACGCGCCCTCCGGGGATGCTCCGGACAGGCTGGAAGTGGAATGACAGGAAGCGCCGTAGCATACATGACCGCGCTTGGCCTAGGGAAACCCTGATTACAGCTGTCTGGCCCCGGAAAACCGTGGCGAGGGCCGTTGGTCGCGGCGTTCAGCCGGTTTGTGCAGCGAAGCTAAGCTCTTATTGGGGAGTGAGTCTTATCTTCAATGAGGTGAGGGATGGTGGAGCAACGGCAAAAAAACGTGACGAAACCCGAGTTGTATGAACGGTTGATGGATCGTCTGGGCATGGCGCTCGACGCTGCAAAGACCGCTGGCCGGCTGCGCGATGAGCGCCCCGTGGAACTGGAATTGCGTGGCTTGAGCCCCGCCGAGTTCAAACTGGTCAAGGCCTATCTGGATCGCAGTGAGCGTGAATCGCATGGATACCTGTCGCAGGCAGTGAAACAGCTCGATGCAGCACATTCAGCCAAGGTCATCTGGCTCAAGGACAAGGCGCCCGGCAGAGACACCGTAAAGGTTCGTTCTGTGCAGGCCAAGTAATCGCATGGCAGGTCAAGTAACGGATCTTTTCCAACAGGATCCTACCTATCGGTTGTAACGTTTCATTAACACTCTTAGGCTTCGGGCATCTCTGGAGATGCCCCGATGCCTTTTCGTTACTTCATCAAACAACTGCTCTTGCCGCCCGGCATTCTTTTGCTGCTGTTGCTGCTCGCCTGGTGGCTGCGTCGCTCCCGGCCACGGCTGGCCGGCCTGTGTTTTGCCCTTAGCCTGGGTGGTTTCTGGCTGATGAGCCTGCCGGTGGTGGTGCAATGGGGCGCCAAAGCGCTGGAGCGTGAGCCGCCGCTGCCCCGTGAGTCGTGGTCGATATTGGCGCAGCGCGCCGATGCTATCGTGGTGCTGGGTTCCGGGCGCGAGCGCGGCGATCTGGCCTGGGGCGAGGACCAACCAACCGGCGTGGGGCTGGAGCGTCAGCGCTATGCCGCGCGATTGGCCAAGGCCTCCGGGCTGCCGATTCTGACCAGCGGTGGCCTGCATTACGGCACGCCCCCGACCGAGGCGAAGCTGATGGCCGATTCGTTGCGCGATGATTTCGGCGTGACCACGCGCTGGCAGGAAGGCGAGAGCCGTACCACCTGGGAAAACGCCAAATTCAGCGCCGACATCTTGTTGCCACAAGGCATCAAGCGCGTCGTGGTGGTCACGCAGGCCTGGCACATGCCGCGCGCCGTGTGGTGTTTCCAGCAGGCAGGATTCGAAGTGGTGCCGGCGCCCGTCGGGTTTCTCGGAACCGATAATGCGCGCCCGTTTGGTGGCTGGCTGCCGGAGTTCAAGTCGATCTGGCAGAGCGGGCAGTTGCTGAATGAGGCGGTGGGGCAGGTGGGGTATTCGTTGTTTTACCGCTAAGAGCACTGTTTTGAGAGGGCTTCCGTGGCGAGGGGATTTATCCCCGATGGGTGGCGAAGCCGCCCCAAAACCTGCATCTCGGACTTTCAGGTAAATCGAGTGCAATGGATTTGCGATGACTGCGTCATCGATCGGGGATAAATCCCCTCACCACAGTGTTTATGGATCGCTTTTAAAGGGTTTTCGACATCCGGCTCGCCATCAGCGCCCAGCCAAACAGCAGCACACAGACGATGATCAGCGGCCACGAACGCCATTGCAGGTACGGCGTCAGGTTGTGCATCGGCACCACTTCGCCATACAGAATGCCCTGCTCGAACTGCGGGATCTGCTCGGTGATCTGCCCGAACGGGTTGATCAGTCCGGTCACGCCGTTGTTTGTAGCGCGGATCATCCAGCGGCCTGCCTCAAGTGCGCGCATTTGCGCCATTTGCAGGTGTTGCAGCGGGCCGATCGAGGTGCCGAACCAAGTGTCGTTGCTGATCGTCAGCAGCAGATCGCTGCGTGCCGACAGCCCAGCGGCGAATTCCGGGTACACCACTTCGTAGCAGATGAATGGCGCGATTTGATAACCCTTGGCCTGCAGCAACGGCTGATCCGCCGGCCCGCGAGCGAAGTCGGACATCGGCAAGTCAAAGAACGCGATCAACCCGCGCAGCAGATCCTGCAACGGCACGTACTCACCGAACGGCACCAGTTTCTGCTTGAGGTAGGTGCCATCGCCCTCGCCGACCACGGTGATGCCGTTGAAGAAGCGTTTTTCGTGGCGGACCGTCTCGCGGATCGGCACGCCGGTGATCAGCGCCGATTTACGCTCGGCGGCGAAGTTGCCCATCATGTTCAAGTAGCCCTCGGCGGACTCCTTGAGCACCGGTACCGCGGTTTCCGGCCAGATCAGCAGGTCCACCGGCTTCGAGCGAAAACTCAGGTCGCGATACAGCGCCAGTTGCGCGTTGAGCTGCGCCGGATCCCATTTCATGCTTTGTTCGACGTTGCCCTGAATCGCGGCGACGCTCAGTGCCGGGCCGGACGGACTGGTCCAGGCGTGGCCCTTGAGCGCAATACCCGCCACCCATGGCCCGACCAGCAACAGCAAACCGGCCGCGATAAAGCCTTTACGACCGGTTTGCAGCAGGCGCGGTGCGTTGTAGATCAGCGCCGCAGTCAGCGCCAGAACGAACGACACCAACCACATGCCGCCCACCGGCGCGAGCCCGGCCAATGGGCCGTCGAGCTGACTGTAACCGGAGTAGAGCCATGGAAAACCGGTGAGAAACCAGCCACGAAACGCTTCCTGACCGACCCACAGCGCGGCAAACGCCAGCGCATCGGCCAACGGTGCCTCGTTGCGGCGCAACCAGCGCGCCCAGACCCAGGCGGGCAGGGCGAAGAACAGAGCGATCGCTGCGGTGAACAGCAGCATCAGGAACCCGGCCAGCAGCACCGAGGCACCACCGAAGTGGTGGATGCTGTAGTAGATCCAACTGGTGCCGGCGCCGAACAGGCCGAAACCGAAACACCAGCCACGGCCCAGCGCCTGACGCGGTTTCAGCTCGCGCAGGCCGGCGTAGAACAGCCCAACCGCGAGCAAAGCCAGCGGCCAGATGTTGAACGGGGCGAGGGCGAAGGTGGTGATTGCACCGGCCGCCACGGCCAGCAGGTTACCGGGCCAGCCGGGGCGGGTTGTCCAGCGCATTTCAGTCCTTAGATTTCTTACCGGGCGATAGGGGTCAGTCGCAGCAAATGAATCCGACGGCTGTCGGCGTTCAGGATGCGGAAACGATAGGCGCCGATTTCAGTGATTTCGTTGCGTTTTGGCAAGTGCCCGAACGCGCTCATCACCAGACCGCCGACGGTGTCGAACTCGTCGTCGGAGAATTCGCTGTCGAAGAACTCGTTGAAGTTCTCGATCGGTGTCAGGGCCTTGATCAGGAAGTCACCGCTGGGCAGCGGCTTGATGTAGCTGTCTTCTTCGACGTCGTGCTCGTCTTCGATGTCGCCGACGATCTGTTCCAGCACGTCTTCAATCGTCACCAGACCGGCCACGCCGCCGTACTCGTCGATGACGATGGCCATGTGGTTGTGGTTGGCGCGGAATTCACGCAGCAACACGTTCAGACGCTTGGACTCCGGCACGAAGGTGGCCGGGCGCAGCAGGTCCTTGATGTTGAAGCTGTCGCCGTTCTCCTTGAGGATCAGCGGCAGCAGATCCTTGGCCAGCAGCACGCCCATCACGTCGTCGTGGCTTTCGCCGATGACCGGATAGCGCGAGTGGGCCGAGTCGACCACGGCCGGGAGGAATTCACGGGGTGTCTGGTTCGCCTTGATGCTGATCATCTGCGAGCGCGGCACCATGATGTCGCGTACTTGCAGGTCAGCCACTTGAATGGCGCCTTCGACGATGGCCAGCGCTTCGCTGTCCAGCAGTTTGTTCTGATGTGCATCACGCAGCAGCTCAAGCAGCTCCTGACGGTTCTTCGGCTCGTGGGCAAAAGCCTGGGTCAGTTTACCCAGCCATGACTTCTGCCCGTTGCTCGATCGATCTTCGCTCATAGCGATTACTCTGAATCCTTTGTTGTAACGATAGGGGATGTTTCGGCTTCGTCGTCCGCGTACGGATCGGGATAGCCCAGTTCGGCAAGCAACTCGCGTTCCAGTGCTTCCATTTCTTCGGCTTCGTCGTCATCTATATGGTCGTAACCGAGCAGATGCAAGCAGCCGTGAATGACTAGATGTGCCCAATGGGCCTGGAGTTCCTTGCCTTGTTCGGCAGCTTCGCGCTCGACCACGGCCACGCAGATCACCAGATCGCCAAGCAGCGGGATATCGAGAAACTCGTCCGGGACTTCGGCCGGGAACGACAGGACGTTGGTCGCGTAATCCTTATGGCGCCAGGTGTGATTCAGCTCACGACCTTCTTCCTCGTCAACCAGACGAATGGTCATTTCCGAGTCGGCGCTGCGCTGGCGCAGGGCCAGTTCGCACCATTTGCGGAAGTCGGCTTCACTCGGGGCGTTCGCTTCGGTAGCGATTTGCAGATCCAGCTCAAGCATCGCGCGAGGTTTCCCTGGCGGCTTCGGCACGGGTCTCGAAGCGCTCGTAGGCCTCGACGATCCGCTGCACCAACGGATGGCGCACGACGTCTTTGGGCTGGAAATGGGTGAAGCTGATGCCCGGAACGTCCTTGAGCACTTCGATCACATGATGCAGCCCGGACTTGGTGCCGCGCGGCAGGTCGACCTGGGTGATGTCGCCGGTGATGACCGCGGTGGAGCCGAAGCCGATCCGGGTCAGAAACATCTTCATCTGCTCGACGGTGGTGTTCTGGCTTTCGTCGAGAATGATGAAGCTGTTGTTCAGCGTCCGACCGCGCATGTAGGCCAGCGGCGCGACTTCGATCACCTGACGTTCGATCAGCTTGGCCACGTATTCGAAGCCGAGCATTTCGTAGAGGGCGTCGTACAGCGGGCGCAGGTACGGGTCGATCTTCTGGGCGAGATCACCCGGCAGGAAACCGAGTTTTTCACCGGCTTCAACCGCCGGACGTACCAGCAGGATGCGGCGGATCTGCTCGCGCTCCAGGGCATCGACGGCGCAAGCCACAGCCAGATAGGTCTTGCCGGTACCGGCCGGACCGATGCCGAAGTTGATGTCGTTGCCGAGGATTTCCTTCACGTAGCGCAGCTGATTCAAGCCGCGTGGGCGAATCATGCCTTTCTTGGTGCGCAGGGCGACGGAGGCTTCGGCGGGGGCGTGGTTGTCCAGTTCGACCACGGCCGATTCCTGGAGGAACAGGTGCACCATGTCTGGCGACAGCTCGGTACCCTTGGTTTCGCGGTACAGGCGGCGCAGCAGGTTTTCCGCAGACGTGGTGTGCTTGGGGTCGCCGATCAGCTCGAACTGGTTTCCGCGATTGCGGATCTCGATGGCCAGGCGCTGTTCGATCAAGCGCAGATGCTCGTCGAATTGCCCGCACAGATTGGCGAAGCGGCGAGCCTCAAAGGGCTCGAGGATAAAACGATGTGGTTCTATGGGTGCGTTCAAGGTCGTATTTAGCCGCCCTGGGGCAATTAAGATGAAATCAAGGATAACGCCAGTGGCGTGGGTGCGAAAGCTCTTAAATATCGATGCGAGTCTGGAAAGCCTTTCTGTTGCGGGTGGAGTTATCTGTGGCGAGGGGATTCATCCCCGATGGGCCGCGGAGCGGCCCCAAAACCAGAGCTTTCGGTATGGCAGATTCACCACAACTTCAGCTTTGGGTCGGCTGCGCCAACCATCGGGGATAAATCCCCTCACCACAACAGCCCTACTACAGAAGACGCGCGGTGTTATTGAATCAACGAGCCGCGCAGCGAGTGCGGTTGCGCCGCGTCGATGTGCACGTCGGCGAACTGGCCGATCAGGGTCGGATTATCGCAGCGGAAGTTGACGATACGATTATTCTCGGTACGCCCTTGCAGCTCGCCCGGGTCTTTCTTCGAGTAGTCGGTGACCAGAATGCGTTGGATCGAACCGACCATTTGTCGGCTGATCTCGAACCCTTGCTGATTCAAACGATGCTGCAAGGTGTTCAGGCGTTCTTTCTTCAGCTCCTCCGGGGTGTCATCGGCCAGATCGGCCGCCGGGGTGCCCGGGCGCTGGCTATAGACGAACGAGTAGGAGAAGTCGAAACCGACGTCGGCAATCAGCTTCATGGTCTGTTCGAAGTCTTTCTCGGTTTCGCCGGGGAAGCCGACGATGAAGTCCGAACTGATGCAGATACCCGGTACCGCAGCGCGCAGTTTGCGCAGCTTGGATTTGTACTCCAGCGCGGTGTGGTTGCGCTTCATCGCCGCGAGGATCCGGTCGGAACCCGACTGCACCGGCAAGTGCAGGTGTTTGACCAGCTCCGGCACTTCGGCGTGGGCCTGGATCAGGCTGTCGGAGAACTCCAGCGGGTGCGAAGTGGTGTAGCGGATGCGATCGATGCCGTCGACAGCGGCGACCACGCGGATCAGCTCGGCCAGATCGGCCAGGCGACCGTCATGAGTCGTACCGCGATAACCGTTGACGTTCTGTCCGAGCAAGGTCACTTCACGCACGCCGTTCTCGGCGAGGTGAATGATCTCGGCAATCACGTCATCGAACGGCCGGCTGACTTCTTCGCCACGGGTGTAGGGCACCACGCAGAACGTGCAGTACTTGCTGCAACCTTCCATCACCGACACGTAGGCGCTCGGGCCGTCGATGCGCGGCTCGGGCAGGTGGTCGAATTTTTCGATTTCCGGGAACGAGACGTCGACCTGCGGCAACTTGCTGCTGCGTGCGGCGTCGATCATTTCCGGCAGACGGTGAAGGGTCTGCGGGCCGAAGACCACGTCGACATACGGCGCGCGATCACGGATCGCCGCACCTTCCTGGCTGGCCACGCAACCACCGACGGCGATCACCATGTCCGGGTTGGCCAGTTTCAGTTCGCGCCAGCGGCCGAGCTGCGAGTACACCCGATCCTGGGCACGCTCGCGGATCGAACAGGTGTTGAGCAGAATCACGTCGGCGTCTTCGGCACGGGCGGTGACTTCCAGGGCCTGATGTTCGCCCAGCAGATCGACCATGCGCGAGCTGTCGTACTCGTTCATCTGGCAACCGTGGGTTTCGATGTAAAGCTTCTTGGCCATGGATTTTGGTCGTCACGTGATTCAAAGAACCGCGCATTATAGGGAACAAGCCCTCAGGTTCCTACCGCTGTGCTTCCGGTGGCTATGCTATAGTTTGCGCCCTCATTTTTATCCCCGATGTTATCCCCCGCCATGACCAAACGCGAAGCTCCAATCTATAAGGTGATTTTCCTCAACCAGGGCCAGGTGTTCGAAATGTACGCCAAGCAGATCTATCAAAGTGATCTGTGGGGTTTTCTGGAAGTGGAAGAGTTCGTCTTTGGCGAGCGCACGCAAGTGGTCGTCGATCCGAGCGAAGAGAAGCTCAAGGCGCAGTTCGAAGGCGTGGTGCGCAGCTTTGTGCCGATGCATTCGATCGTGCGCATCGACGAGGTGGAGCGTCTGGGCACCCCGAAAATCAGCGAAGCCCGTGGCGCGGTCGGCAATGTGATGCCGTTTCCGATGCCGATGCCTGAGAAGTAAGCCCGGATCTGGATTTGAAATGATTTGTGGCGAGGGGATTTATCCCCGATCGACTGCGAAGCAGGCGCAAGTCCATTCAGCAAGGTATGTCAGAAGGAACTTGATTGCAGGGTTTTGGGGCTGCTACGCAACCCATCGGGGATAAATCCCCTCGCCACAAAAGCGCTTATGGCAATGGCGAAAACGGCGTACGCCCATCTGCGCTCTGCAGTTCCATCAGGTATTTACGGAAAATTTGCCCGAGCACCTGGGTCGCGGTTTCGAGGTCTTCGCGGGACATTTTTTCGGAGACTTCGTCGGCGGTGTCCAGCGCATCTTCGGCGCCGTTGACCGCGGCCATCTTCAGCACGATGTACGCCTGAATGTTGTTGGCCTGCACGCCTTCGCCGTGGAAGAACATGGTGCCAAGCTTGAACTGCGCCTGAGCGTGGCCTTGCAGCGAGGCCTTTTCGAAATAGCTCAGGGCTTGATTGAGATCGCGTGGCGCATTCTTGCCGTCGTAGTAGAACTCACCCAACTCGTATTGCGCTTGCGCATCCCCTTCGTCGGCCGCTTTCTGGCAGGCGGCCAGTGCCTGCGTGACGTCTTGCGGCTGAGTGTTGAGGGTGCAACGCCCCATCGCCGGGATCAACAACGAGTTGCCGCCTGCTTGTGCATGCGCGAGCAGGGGCTGAAGGAGCAACAGGCAGCCCAAGGCAAGGGTGCGGCCGGTGCGGTTCATGGGAATCGACTTACCTCTGAAGGGCACGCGGACCCATCGAGGGATCCAATAAGCGCGCATTATGAAATAAGCAGGGCCAACCTTACAAAGTCTTTACTCGTTTTTCTGCTGCGCGGGGAATATATCGGCCACTTTCTGGCGGATTTTTAGCAGAGGCGTGGGAAAAACAGCGTGGGTGTAGGTGAAAGCTGACGCTGGCCATGGCCAACGTCAGCGGTACGGCGATTACTTCAGTGCAGCGAAGGCACGTTCGGCAGCGTCCAAGGTGATTTTCAGCTCGGCTTCGCCGTGGGCGATCGAGGTGAAACCGGCTTCGAATGCACTCGGTGCCAGGTACACGCCGCCTTCCAGCATCAGGTGGAAGAAGCGACCGAACAGTGCTGCGTCGCTGGCCATCACGTCTTCAAAGGTGACGATGTCGTCGGCGCCGCTGAAGTACAGGCCGAACATGCCACCCGCTTGCGTGGTCACGAACGGAATACCCGCGGCATCGGCGCGTTGTTGCAGGCCGTCGAGCAGGCGCGTGGTGTAGTCGGTCAGTTCGGCGTGGAACCCCGGACGGCTGATCAGGCGCAGGGTGGTCAGACCGGCGGCCATCGCCAGCGGGTTACCCGACAGGGTGCCGGCCTGGTACACCGGGCCCAACGGCGCGATGCGTTCCATGATTTCACGTTTGCCGCCGAAGCAGCCGACCGGCATGCCGCCGCCGATGATCTTGCCGAAGGTGGTCAGATCCGGGGTCACGCCGTAGTGCGCCTGGGCGCCGCCGAGGGCAACGCGGAAACCGGTCATCACTTCGTCGAAAATCAGCACCACGCCATGCTTGTCGCACAGCGAACGCAGGCCTTCGAGAAAACCCGGTGCCGGCGGCACGCAGTTCATGTTGCCAGCGACTGGCTCGACGATGATGCAGGCGACGTCCTGACCGACTTCGGCGAGCATCTTCTCCACAGCGTCGATGTCGTTGAACGGCAGGGTCAGGGTGTGTTTGGCGAACGCTGCCGGTACACCGGCGGAGCTTGGCACGCCTTGAGTCAAAGCGCCGGAGCCGGCCTTGACCAGCAGGCTGTCGGAGTGACCGTGGTAGCAACCTTCGAACTTGATGATGCTGTCACGACCGGTGTAACCACGGGCCAGACGAATCGCACTCATGGTCGCTTCGGTGCCGGAGCTGACCATGCGCACCATGTCCATCGACGGCACCAGCGAGCAGACCAGGTCGGCCATCTCGGTTTCCATCGCGGTCGGCGCGCCGTAGGACAGGCCGTGCTGCAGTTGATTGCGCACCGCATCGAGCACGTCCGGGTGGCTGTGGCCGAGGATCATCGGCCCCCACGAACCGACGTAATCCACATAACGCTTGTCGTCTTCGTCGGTGACGTAGGCGCCTTCGGCATGCTTGAAGAACAGCGGTGTGCCGCCCACGCTCTTGAAGGCGCGAACCGGCGAGTTCACACCACCGGGAATGTGTTTCTGGGCATTGGCAAACAGGGTTTCGGAACGAGACATGTTCGGACTCTCAAATCAGATTTTCAGAAGTTCGTTGAAGGCGCGGGCGCGGCGGGTCACTTCGGCGGTGCTCTCTGCACCGAACAAGCCGTGGACCACCGCCAGCAGGTCGACCCCGTGGGCCACCAGTGGCGCGGCGTTGTCGAGGGTGATGCCGCCAATCGCGCAGACCGGCAGATGCAGCTTGCGTTTGGCCTCGTCGAGCAGATCGAGGCTGCAGCTTGGCGCGCCGGGTTTGGTGTTGGAATTGAAGAAGCGACCGAAGGCGACATAGCTCGCGCCTTCTTTGGCGGCTTGCTCGGCCAGTTCGAGTTGCGCGTGGCAGGTCGAACCGATGATGGCTTTGGAGCCGAGCAGGGCGCGGGTCGGCGACAGCGGGCCGTCGGTCTGCCCCAGGTGCACGCCGACGTTGAGGCGTGCGGCCAATTCGGCGTCATCGTTGATGATCAACTGCGTCTTGTAGCGTTCGCACAGATCGCGTAGCGCTTCGGCCTCGCGCAGACGGCGGGCCTCGTCGCTGCTTTTGTCGCGGTATTGCAGCAGGGTGACGCCGCCTTCCAGCGCCGCCTCCACATACGACAGAAACTTGCCCGCCAGCAATTGGCTATCGGTGATGGCGTACAGGCCACGGAGTTTCATCAGGCAGACCTCACGACGTTACGAGCAAAAATCCAGCGGCAGGCGACGCGGCACGAACTGGCCTTTGCCCAGTTGTTCGGCATCGCGCAGGGTGCGCCAGGTGTAATCCAGTGCAGTACGCACCGCGCTGGCGAGGTTTTCACCCTGGGCCAGCCGACCGGCGAGGGCGCTGGCCAATGTGCAGCCGGAACCGTGATAACTGCCCGGCAAACGCTGGCAATAGAAGGTTTCACGCAGGCCGTCACGGCTGTACAGGCGATTGTGGATTTCAGTTTCGTCGCCATGGCCGCCGGTGATCAGCAGGTGTTTGACGAACGGCAAGAGCTTTTCCGCGCACTCGTCCGCAGTGCCTTCGGGCAGTTCGGCGAGAATCCGCGCTTCGGGAAGGTTGGGGGTGGCAATTATCGACAGCGGCAGCAGACGCTCGCGCATCGCATAACCGACTTCGTCCTTGCCCAGGCGTCCGCCGCCGCCGGCACGCAGCACCGGGTCGCAGACCACTGGCAAGTGCGGGTGCGCAGAGAGCAGTTCGACCACGGTGTCGACCATTTCCAGCGAGCCGAGCATGCCCAGTTTGACCGCAGCGACTTCGGAGTCGTTGAGCACGGCATTGGCCTGGGCCAGTACCCACTCACGGTCGAGGACGCGGAAGTCAGTGACGTTGACGGTGTCTTGCACGGTCAGGGCGGTGACGGCCGGAGCCGCATGGCAACCCTGCGCGAGCAGGGCTTCGATATCTGCCTGCAAGCCGGCGCCACCACTGGGGTCGTGGCCGGAGAGACAGAGGACAACGGGGCGGGAGCTGTAGATATTCATGGTGCGCGAGCTTACCACCAAACCTGATTTTGGGGTTCAGTCCTGAAAGCGTTTGGCTAGAGATTGTCTGACACATTGCGGCCATTAGTCGGGTAGCAATTGTGGCGAGGGGATTTATCCCCGATGCGCTGCGAAGCAGTCGCAAATCCATTCTATGAATCGTGTCTGAAAGAATCTGGTTGCATGGTTTGGGGCCGCTTCGCGACCCATCGGGGATAAATCCCCTCGCCACAAGAGGTATTTACAACATCCGTCGTTGTAGTGAGCTGACCAACTCAACAGCTCTAGCCCGCTGCTTTGCTCTGAAACGCCCGTTCTAGAGCCTTTGTAGGAAAAATTTCGATGGTGCTCAATGGCCATCAACGGCTATGCTAGTCTGGATCCAAACCAATAACAGGTAATACCGGTTTTACGTCTACTCAAAGGGAATGGGGGGCTTCCTGACACAACCGGACGAGCCACGCTGGGGCTTCAATGCGCTATTTGCTGATGTTGCTGTTCTGCTTGCCCCTCCTCGCAAGCGCCGTCGAGTTCGACGAAAATACCCAGAGCCTTCCCCTGGGTCGCTCCTTGCAAGTGTTCGAAGACCCGAGCGGTCAGGCGAACATCGCCGACGTCCGTGCTCAAGCGGCGGCGGGCAATTTCAAACCCCACGACAAAGCCACGCTCAACGCCGGTTACTCGCGCTCGGCGTTCTGGCTGAAGATCGACCTGCATTACCGTCCGAACAATCCGGCCGCCCAACGCACCTGGCTGCTGGAACTGGCGTATCCGCCGCTCGATCATCTCGACCTTTATATGGCCGATGCCAATGGCGACTACCGCCTGATCCGGCAGACCGGCGACGCCTTGCCGTTCGCCAGTCGCGAGATCCGGCAGAACAATTACCTGTTCGACCTGACCTTCGCCCCTGACCAGCAAAAAACCGTGTACCTGCGCCTGGCCAGCGAGGGTTCGATTCAGGCGCCGGTGACGTTATGGTCGAGCACCGCGTACCTCGAAGACCAGCCGGTGCGCCTGTATGTGCTGGGGATTATCTATGGCGTGCTGCTGGGGATGCTGGTCTACAACCTGTTCATCTACCTGAGCGTGCGCGACACCAGTTACCTCTATTACATCTTCTACATCGCCTCGTTCGGCCTTTATCAACTGTCGGTGAACGGCGCGGCGGTCGAGTATTTCTGGCCGGACAATCCGTGGTGGGCCAACGCCGCCACACCATTTTTCATCGGTTGCGCCGGCCTGTTCGGCAGCCAGTTCGCCCGCAGTTTCCTGCAGACCAGAACCCACAGCCGCTGGCTCGACTATCTGCTGATCGCCCTGATCGCGTTCGGCGCGCTGGTGGTCGGGCTGTCGCTGATGACCAGTTACGCCTTGTCGCTGCGCCTGGCGACCCTGTTGGCGCTGGTGTTCACCGTGGTGATCTTCGCCGCCGGGATTCTCGCCTGGTGGCGCGGCTTGCGGGTGGCGCGTTATTTCATCATTGCCTGGTCGGCATTCCTGCTCGGCGGCATCGTCAATACGCTGATGGTGCTGGGCCTGCTGCCGAACGTGTTCCTGACCATGTACGCCAGCCAGATCGGTTCGGCGATCGAAGTCGCGCTGCTGTCGCTGGCGCTGGCCGACCGCATCAACGCCATGCGCGAACAACAGGCGCAGACCCTGTTCGACGCCGGGCAGAAGCTCGAAGTGCTCAACCAGCAACTGGCCCACAGCAACAAGCTCAAGGATGAATTCCTCGCGACCCTGACCCACGAATTGCGCACGCCGATGAACGGTGTGATCGGTTCGCTGGAACTGATGCAGACCGTCGAGCTGGAGCCTGAACTGGAGCAATACCAGCAAACCGCCGCCGGCTCCGCCCGGGACATGATGCGCATGGTCAACGGCATCCTCACCCTCACCGAACTGCAGGCCGGCAAGCTCAAGGCGACGCCGGGCAGCTTCAGCCTGCGCGCGGTGGTCGAGGCCTTGCGCGTGCAGTTCGACGGCAACGCGGCGAGCAAGTCGCTGGACTTCAAAGTCGAGGTGCTGCCGACCCTGCCGGATCGCTTGCACGGCGATAGCGCCAAACTGGCGCAGTGCCTGGAGTGCCTGCTGGACAACGCGATCAAGTTCACCCGGGTCGGTGGTCTCGCGCTGCGAGTGACCGGCAAACCGTCGGCGGGCAATCGCTTGGCGTTGTCGTTTGCGGTGATCGACACCGGCATCGGTTTCACCGATCTGGGCGAGGCGACGATGTATCAGCGCTTCTTCCAGCTCGACGGCTCGATGACCCGCGAATACGGCGGGCTGGGCGTGGGGCTGGCGATCTGTCGGCAACTGGTGGAACTGCTCGGCGGCAAGCTGACTCACCGCTCCCAGCCTGGCAGCGGCAGCCGTTTTCAACTGGATGTCGAGTTCGAGCTGCCGGAAGTCGAAGCGGCGCCAACCGCGGACGCGCTGCACGAGCGTAGCCGTGCGCCGCAGGATTGCACGGTGTTGCTGGTGGATGACAACAGCGTCAACCAACTGGTGATGCGCGGCATGCTACTCAAACTGGGGTTCCGCGTACGCACGGCGGACAACGGCGCGGCGGCGCTGGATTATCTGCAGCGCGAGGCCTTCGATGCGGTGCTGATCGATTGCCAGTTGCCCAGCCACGAAGGGGCCTCGTTGTGCTGCCAGATTCATGGGTTGCCCGGCTGCGCCAATCTGCCGGTGTTCATGCTGGCCCTGGGCACGGATCGCGAGCATTGCGCACCGGGCACGCGCATCGATTACCTGAACAAACCGGTGAAATTCGAAGACCTGCAAACGGCGCTGGAGCGTCGGGTGCTCAGCGCGTAATAGGGTGAAAGCGCCGACAGTTCGGCGCATATGACACTTTGATCAACCACGGGCCGGTGCTTAACTGGATCCCTTGGCTGACCAAAGGAGCCCCGTCATGAACCTGCATCAGTTCGCCGAAACCCACGAAGTCACCAACCAGCCGCCATCGCTGGACGGTGCCAACCTGTACCGCATCGACCTGCCATTGCAGGAGTGGTCGCGCCGTTTTGGCGCCGGTTGGGCCGAGTCGCGAATCGACACCTATGGCGCTCTGGCCGGTGGGCCGCTGATGGAAGCCGGGTTCCTCGCAAATCAGAACAAACCGGTATTCGTCAGCCATGACCGCTACGGTCATCGCATCGATCTGGTGGAATTCCATCCCGCTTATCACGAACTGATGCGCACCGCGATCGAACATGGCCTGACTTCATCACCCTGGACTCATCCGCAGGACGGCGCACATGTCGCCCGCGCCTCGATGAGCTATCTGCACAGCCAGGCCGAGGCGGGCAGCGGTTGCCCGTTGACCATGACCTTCGCCAGCGTCCCGGCCATGCGCTTGCAGCCGGATCTGGCCGAACAGTGGCTGCCGAAAATCCTCGCCACAGAATACGACCCGCGCAACGTCGGCATGGCGCACAAGGCCGGCGTGACTATCGGCATGGCCATGACCGAGAAACAGGGCGGCACCGACGTGCGGGCCAATACCACCAAGGCCTATCCGGTGGGTGCCAGTGGCCCGGGCCAGGCCTATGAACTGGTCGGGCACAAGTGGTTCTGCTCGGCGCCGATGTGCGATGCATTCCTGACGCTGGCGCAGACCGACAAGGGCCTGACCTGCTTCCTGCTGCCGCGCCACCGCCCCGACGACACGCGTAATCAGTTCTACATCCAGCGCCTGAAAAACAAACTCGGCAACCAGTCCAACGCCTCCAGTGAAGTGGAATTCCGTGGCGCTTTGGCGTGGATGGTCGGCGAAGGGGGGCGTGGCGTGCCGACCATCATCGAGATGGTGGCGATGACCCGTTTCGATTGCATGGTCGGCTCCAGCTCGCTGATGCGTCAGGCGCTGACCCAGGCCAGTCACCACTGCGCGCACCGCATGGTCGGCGGCAAACTGCTCGGCGAGCAACCGTTGATGCAGAACGTGTTGGCCGATCTGGCGCTGGAAAGCGAGGCCGCACTGGCGCTGAGCCTGCGCATGGGCAAGGCGCTGGATCATCTGGATGACCGCCACGAAGCACAATTCGCCCGGCTGGTGACGGCGGTGGGCAAATACTGGATCTGCAAACGTGCCCCCGGAATGATCAACGAAGCCGCCGAGTGCATGGGCGGTGCCGGGTATGTCGAGGAGAGCATCCTGCCACGGCTGTATCGCGAAGCGCCGGTCAACTCGACGTGGGAAGGCTCGGGCAATGTGCAGTGCCTGGACGTGCTGCGTGCGCTGTCGAAAGAACCGGGTGTGCTCGACGTGTTGTTCAGCGAATTGGGCGATGGCCATGGCGACAAACGTCTGGCTGCGCATATCCAGCAGTTGCAGGCGCAGTTCAAGGACACCAGCGATATTCAGTATCGGGCGCGGCAACTCACCGAAGACATCGCGCTCGGTTTGCAGGCCAAGCTATTGCTGGAGGCCGGCAACTCGGCGGTCAGCGACGCGTTCATTGCCAGCCGCCTGAGTGGTGGCGGCCGGGTCTACGGTGCATTGCCGCGTGGGCTGGACGTCGAAGCCATCGTCACCCGTTCAACCCCCCAGGGTTTCTGACCCAACACAAATCCCCTTGTGGGAGCGGGCTTGCTCGCGAATGTGGTGTGTCAGTCAATGGATAGGTCGACTGACACAGCGCATTCGCGAGCAAGCC
>NZ_JASCPO010000130.1:0-15951 GCF_029960145.1 Pseudomonas sp. PS01299
CGCGAAAGCGGTGTGTCAGCGAAGCAAGTATTGGCTGATACACCGCATTCGCGAGCAAGCCCGCTCCCACATTTTTACCGTGTTGTACTCAGGATTGCGGAACGCCGTTTTCCCACGCCGACCAGTGTTTCAGAATGTCCTGCACCAGCGGGTTGCCGGCGCGATAGAGGTTTTCCAGCGCCGGCACGAACCCGCCCTGATCGGCGTATTTCAGCAGATTATCCACTTCACTGCCGCCCGGTGCCGGCCGATCAAAGTCAGAGCCGGCACGCACCACGGCCAGACGCTGCACATCCACCAGACCTTCGCGACTGGCACGCAGCAGCGCTTCATAGGTGGAGTTGTCTTCCTGTTGTGTGGTGCAGTATTCACCCTTGTTATCGGTCAGCAGTTTGGTCCAGACCTCGGCGCGTTCGCTCAGGCGTGTACCGGAGAACCAGGTGTTGCCCGCCAGCGTGTCGCAGCGCGTGACCACGGGCGGCTGATTGGCCGGGGCCGAGGGGTATTTCCGGCGCCACGCCGCCGACTCCTTGCTCTCGCTCAGTTCGACCTTGTGGCTCAGGGCGAAGGCTTTGGCCTGCAGTGTCGGGTTGAGTTCGAAGACTTCGGTCTTGTAGTCCAGCGGCGGCTTTTCGTTCGGACCCTTGGTGTTGATACCGAGGTAACCGGTCGGCCAGCTCGCCGGCGCATCGCGCGAATCCAGTTCCCATTGGGTACCGAATTCCACCAGGTAATGCGCCCACGCGGCGGTGCCGATGGTCCCGTGCTTCGGGCTGATGCCGGCGATACCCGCGATCAGGAAGTAGCTTTTGCGCAGGTCGAATTTCGGCGACAGCGCCAGGGCCAGGGTCGAGGCGGCAGCGTTGGTCTGGCCCATGCCGGTGGTCAGCAGACACACCTGCTGGCTGTTGCAGCGAATGCTCGGGTACTCGGCGGACAGCCCCGGTACGCGGATTTCCTGTTTTAGGTCGAGGCGCTCGATCCAGTTCTGCGCCTCGGGGGCGAACATGGTGATCAGTACGACTTTCGGCTGGATCGGCGCTTCAGCCGCCCACGCCGTGGAAGAGAGCAGGGCCGCAGCGGCCAGGGTCAGACGCGTCATTGCTTGCATGAGAATCTCCTGATTTCAGAACTGGTAGCCGATGCCGGCGTAGTAACCCCAACCGTTGGAGCGCGCGCGGAAATTGCCGTCGCCGAAGTTCAACTCACTGCCGTCCTCCCAGTTGCCGCCGTTATGGAAGTAACGGCCGACCAGGGTGAAGCGCAGGTGGGTGAACGAATACAGCAACACGTTGGTCGCCACCGTGGCATTGGCGGTGCGCGCCGGGTTGTCCTTGTGGATGTCCGAGCCGAAGTCGAAGTTGGTGAAACCGATGTAGGTCAGCGACGCGCCATTGCTGAATTTGTCGATGGGCACGATGTACTTGAGCTGCGCGCGGTAGCCGTCCCACGAATACTCATTGCTCGCGCCATAGTTTTCCCACTGGTAGCGCCCGTACAGGTTGGCCGACAGGTTGACCCGCGAATGGGTGTCGATGTCGGTGCCGAAGCCGCTGTACAGGGTGTTGGCGCGGTTCTCCTTGCGGCTGCCGTGATCGTAGATCCAGTCGAACGCCACGTACCATTCCTTGAACGGGCCGATGGCCAGGCTGCGGCCGGCGAGGTAGTCGATAGAGATGCGCGGCTCGTGTTCCATGAACACCGGTGAGCCGTGATCCCACACGCCTTTGTCATGGCTGTTGCCGATGTTGAAGATCTTCGGAATGTCGACGTAGCCGTACAGCTCGAACGGACCCTTGCGCCCGAAGTACTCGTATTCCAGGTAGATATCGTCGGCCGGTTGCGGCCCGAAGCTGATGTCCTTGCTGCCGATCAGCGTCAGGTCCTGGTTGTACCAGTCCGACAGATACACGCCTTTTTTCGGCGGGGCAGCTTCCGGGCTGAGGGCTTCGCCCTGAGCGGATTCGTCGGGCAGCGCCGGTTGCGCCAACGCGCTGTGGCTGAGAACTCCGGTAACGCCGGTCAGTAGCAGGGAAACAGCAAACGTGCGCGCAAACGGGGCGCGAAGAAGGGAAGCAACGTGCATTCAAAGTCCTTTTTTTCGGATCGAGGCCCGGGTTCTGCGGGTCTGTACGGTTTTGTTACGAAAAAGCCGTTATCGGCAGGTTGCAAACGTTTGCATAAGGCGTACCAGTTTCTTTTAAACGCTGAAATTCTCCTGTGGGAGCGGGCTTGCTCGCGAAGGCGTCGGGTCAGGTGACACATCCTTCTCAGTTACACCGCTTTCGCGAGCAAGCCCGCTCCCACAGGGTTAGTCAGGTGTCGCCAAACCCAGTGTTTACTGGCCGAAACCCGCGGTTTAGAAGGCCCTAGTATTAAAGTATTAACACCATTTAATCAGTGCCCCATCGCGGGGCGTCTACTAGCTTGTCAGCCAAGACGCGGTTTTGTGATGACCGTCGCAGTCTTGATTCGCGTGTGGAATAAGCACGTCTCCCACGCCTTCAAGGAAGAATTTGGCCACGACAAGGAGTAGCCCGTGGAAGCAAGGTTTGGTGTCGCCCTCGTTTCGCGTTTTTCCCCACTTTCCCTTGCTGTGCACCTGAGCGTTGCCGGACTGTTGTTCGGCGGCGTCAGCGAGCAGGCGCTCGCGACCTGCTCGGCGGCAGGTTCGACGATTACCTGTTCGGGCGTCCCGACGCTGCCGCTGTTTCTCAATGACTACAGCAGTGCCACCAGCGGCCTGACGGTCAACGTCACCAACGGAGCGCAGATGAACGCCACCCTGGGCGGCAAGGTGCTCAACCTGACCGGGGCCAACATCAACCTGAACAACTCCGGCACCCTCGACCCGGCCTTGCTGGGCCTGGTGTCGATCCTCAGTGGCGGTGCGTTCATCGGTACCGGCGCGACCAGCACGGTGAGCATCGTCAACAACGCCACCGGGCTGATTCGCGGCACCGGCATGTTGCTCGGGCTCAACCTGACCAGCATCGACGGGCTGGGGATTGCCGTGAACAACTCGGTGTCGGGCACCACGACCATCACCAACGACGGCACCATCACCTCCACCGGGCTGTCGGTCGGCGGCATCACCCTGGCCGATACCCCGGTGGTCGGGGTGTATGGCGGTTCGCAAGTCAACATGACCAACAGTGCCAGCGGCACCATCAATGGCCGGATTGCGTTCGAAACGTCAGTGGCGGGCAACACCTTCACCAACGCCGGCAACATCACCGGCGGTGTGTCGATGGGGGCGGGCAGCACCAACACCTTCTACGCGATCACCGGTTCCAGCGTTAACGTCGGCGACGGTGTGCAAGTCTCCGTCGGCCTCGGTGGCCTGATCGGCATCAACCTGACCTTCGCCCCGACCGGGACGATCGATGGCGGCGCGGCCGGCACCAACACGCTGATTCTGCAAAACCCGATCGGCCTTGGCGGCGGCACCACCGGGACGGGCACGGCGTCCAGCGCCACCTACGTCAACTTCAACAACCTGACCCTCAACAGCGGCACCTGGACCTTGCAGGGGCCGTTGGTCAGCGGTGCGACCACGCTCAATGGCGGTGTCGCGCAGTTTAACGACAACGCGGCGTTCGGCAGCGGCGTGCTGACGTCCAACGGCGGGATCCTCCAGGCCAGCAATGCCGGTTTGACGCTGGCCAACCAGATCAACCTGGGCGCCGGCGGCCTGACCCTGCAGGGCATCAACGGCACGACCCTCAACGGTGTGATTTCCGGCACAGGCGGCCTGACCAAGATCGGCAGCGGCCAGCTCAACCTCAACGGCATCAACACTTACACCGGCAACACCGTGCTCAATGGCGGTGTGGTGCTGGTGGGCAACAACCAGTCGTTCAGTACCGGTGGCATCACGGTTGGCGGCTCTTCGAGCATTTCAGCGACGGCACCGATTTCACTGGCTAACGCGATCACGCTCAACAGCACCCTCACCGCAACCGGCACCGGTGCGTTGACCTTGGGCGGGGTAATCAGCGGCGCCGCCAACCTGACCAAGACCGGCAGCGGCAGCCTGACCCTCAACGGCATCAACACCTACACCGGGATCACCAGTCTCAGTGCCGGGGCCTTGCGCGTCGGCAACAACAACGCACTGGGTACCGGTGTGCTCAACACCAGCAACGGCACCAGCCTCGACAGCACCGGCAACGTGACACTGGGCAACAACGTCGGCATCACCGGTGCGCTGAACGTGCTCGGCAGCAATGCGCTGACCCTGGGCGGCATCGTCTCCGGCACCGGTGCGATCACCAAGAGCGGCAGCGCCAGCCTGACCCTGACCGGCAACAACACCAACAGCGGCACCACCGCACTCAATGGCGGCAGCTTGCTCGTTGGCAGCAACACCGCCCTCGGCACGGGCGCATTGAACGCGGCGGCCGGCACCACGCTGGATGCGACCGCCGCCGTGACGTTAGCCAATGCCGTCGCGCTGGCAGGCGGGCTGACCATCGGTGGCACTCAGGCGCTTGGTTTGAGTGGTGTCATCAGCGGCGCCGGCAACCTGATCAAGGGCGGCACTGCGAACCTGACCCTCAGCGGCAACAACACGTTCTCCGGTGGCACCGCGCTGAATAATGGCACGCTGATCGTCGGCTCCAACACCGCGCTGGGCACCGGCGCACTGACCACGGCGGCGGGCACCACCCTCGACGCCAGCACCACCGTGGCGCTGAGCAACGCGGTCGCCCTCGGCGGCAACCTGAACATCGCCGGCAACGCCAATCTGACTCTCGGCGGCATAGTCAGCGGCAGTGGCGGGCTGACCAAGAACGGCGCGGCCAACCTGATTCTCAACGGCGCCAACACCTTCAGTGGCGGAACCACGCTGAATGCCGGCACCCTGACCGTTGGCAACGCCGCCGCATTGGGCAGCGGCGACCTGACCGTCGCGAACGCCGCGACCCTCGACAGCAACACCTCGGTCATCCTCAACAACAACGTCGCCCTCAACGGCAACCTGGCCATCGGCGGCAGCAACGGCATGATCCTCGGCGGCGTGCTAAGCGGCGCCAGCCAGTTGATCAAGAACGGCACGGCCAACCTGACCCTCAACGGCGCCAACACCTTCACCGGTGGCACCGCGCTCAACGCCGGCAGCCTGACCGTCGGCAACGGCGCGGCACTCGGCACCGGCACGTTGACCGTGGGCGGTGCGGGCGCAACGCTTAACAGCAGCGCCAACGTGACGCTGAACAACGCGATTGCCCTGAACGCCAACCTGACTGCCGGCGGTGCCAACCCGCTGACCCTCGGCGGCGTGATCAGCGGCAGCAGCAACCTGATCAAGACTGGCGCTTCGACCCTGACCCTCACCGGCGCCAATACCTACACCGGCTCTACGTCGCTGAACGCCGGGACACTGATCGTCGGCTCTAACACCGCACTCGGCACCGGCGTGCTCAACGCTGGCAACAACACCACACTGGACGCCAGCACCGCTACGAGCCTGGCGAACAACGTCAACCTCGGCGGCAACGTGACAATCGGCGGCAGCAACGCGCTGACTCTCGCAGGCGTGGTCTCTGGGGTCGGTGGTGTGACCAAAAGCGGCCCGGCCGACCTGATCCTCAACGGCGCCAACACCTACTTCGGCAACACCGCGCTGAACGTCGGCAAGCTGATTGTCGGCAGCAATACCGCGCTGGGCAGCGGTGCGCTCAACGCGGCAGCCGGCACCACGCTGGACACCAACACTGCCGTCACGCTGGGCAATCAGGTCAACCTGGCCGGTGCGATGAACATCGGTGGCAGCGCCGATCTTACCCTCACCGGAACCGTCGCCGGTGCCGGCAGCCTGGTGAAAAACGGCGCGGCCAATCTCAACCTCAACGGCACCAACACCTACGCCGGCGGCACCACGCTGAACGCCGGTACGGTGACCGCCGGCAACAGTTCGGCGCTCGGCACCGGTGCGTTGACCGTTGGCGGCGCGGCAACGCTCGACAGCAGTTCGCCGCTGGTCAGCCTGGCCAACACGGTCGTGCTCAATGCGGCGCTGAGCGTCGGCGGCACCCAGGACCTGACCCTCGGCGGCGTGATCAGCGGCGCCGGCCAACTGGTCAAGAACGGTAGCGCCAACCTGACCGTCAACGGCACCAACACCTTCAGCGGTGGCAGCACGCTCAACGCGGGTACGCTGACACTGGGCTCGGCCGCTGCGTTGGGCAGTGGCGGCCTGACCGTCGGTGGCGCTTCGACGCTGGACACCAGCACCGGCATGAGCGTCGGCAACAACATCACCCTCAACGCCGGCCTGACCCTGGCCGGCAGCAACACCCTGAACCTCAGCGGCGTGATCGATGGCGCCGGCAGCCTGACCAAGGACGGCTTTGGCGATCTGACGCTCAGCGGCAACAACACCTTCACTGGTGCGCTGAACATCGCCTCCGGCAGCGTCACCACCGTGAGCAGCGGGGCGCTGGGCAACACCTCCGGCGCCAACATCAGCGCCGGTGCCAATCTCTATCTCAACAGCAGCGCCAGCCTCAACGGCTTGAGCGGCAGCGGCAGTGTGCAGATCGCCGGCGGCAATACCTTGACCGTGGGGGGGCTGAGCAACACCAGCACCTTTGACGGTGACCTCGGTGGCAGCGGTGCGCTGACCAAAGTCGGTACCGGGACGCTGAACCTCACCGGCAGCAACGGCCTTACCGGCAACACCAATGTCAACGGCGGTACGCTGAATCTCACCGGTTCGCTGGCCAGCACCCAGCTCAATATCAACAACGGCGCCACGCTCACAGGTACCGGTTCGGCGCTTGGCTTCATCACCATTAACAGCGGCGGTCATCTGGCGTTGTCCTCGGGCAACACCTTGTCCACCTCGTCGCTGATTCTCACTGCCAACAGCAATGTCGACGCGAGCCTTGCCACGCCATCGACCTCCTCGCTGATGAATATCGGCGGCAACCTGACCCTCGACGGTAACCTCAACGTCACCGATGCCGGCGGCTTTGGCGTCGGTGTCTATCGCTTGTTCAACTACATCGGCGCACTGACCGACAACGGCCTGACCGTGGCCGGTGTGCCGGTGGGTTATGGCCTCGGTGACATCCTTGTGCAGACCCTTGGCAATCAGGTGAACCTGGTGGTGTCGGCACCGAACACCAACCTGCGTTTCTGGGACGGCAGCCAGACCATCCCGAACGGTAATGTGGACGGCGGCACCGGTACATGGACTGCCGGCGGCACCAACTGGACCAATTCCAACGGCACGCTGAACCAGACCTGGGCCGGCGATTTTGCGGTGTTCCAGGGCACGGCCGGCACAGTGTCGGTCAACGGCACGCAACTGTTCACCGGGATGCAATTCCTCACCGATGGCTACAACGTGGTCAACGGCACGTCGGGTCTGCTGACCGCCGTCAATGGCACCGGCGGCACCACGGCGATGCGGGTCGATCCGGGCGTGACCGCCACGGTCGGCGTGGACATCAACGGCAGCGGCATCCTCAACAAACTCGATGCCGGCACCCTGGTACTCAACGGTGCCAACAGCTACACCGGCGGCACGCAACTGGACGGCGGCAAGATCATCGTCGGCAGCAACACCGCGCTGGGCAGCGGCACGCTGACCGCCAACGCTGGCACACAACTCGATAGCAACACAGCGGTCACTTTGGCGAACGCGGCAACGCTCAATGGCAATCTGACGGTGGTCGGCAGTAATGCGCTGACCCTCAACGGCGTGATCGGCGGGACTGGTGGCCTGATCAAAAATGGCGCGGCCAGCCTGACCCTCGGCGGCAACAACGCTTTCCTCGGGCCGGTGGCGCTGAATGCGGGCGGCTTGATTCTGGCGTCGAACAGCGCGCTGGGCTCGGCCACTCTGAACGCGGCGAGCGGCACCACACTGGATGCCAGCGGCGCCTTTACGGCGGGTAACGCGATCAATCTGGCGGGCAACCTTGATGTCGTCGGCAGCAACGATCTGACACTGAGCGGTGCGATCAATGGCGCCGGCAGCCTGACCAAGAATGGCGCGGCCAACCTGATCCTGAGCGGGGCCAACAACTTCCTCGGCGGCGTCACCCTCAACGCCGGCACACTGACCGCCGGCAACAACGGCGCACTCGGCCTGGGCAACCTGACCGTGGCCGGTGCCTCGGCGCTGGACAGCAACACCGCGGTGTCGCTGGGCAACAACGTGGTGCTCAACGCCAATCTGACCAATACCGGCAGCAGCGACGTAGCGCTCAGCGGCGTGGTCAGCGGCACCGGCGGTCTGATCAAGAACGGCGCGTCGAACCTGACGCTCAACGGCATTAACACTTACAGCGGCGGCACCACACTGAACGCCGGCACCGTGACCCTTGGCACCTCGGCGGGCCTGGGCTCCGGCGCGGTAACCGTGGCGGGTGCGTCGACCCTCGACACCACCGCGCCGTTGGTGCTGGCCAACAACGTCAACGTCAATGCCAACCTGAGCGTGGCTGGCAACAACAACCTGACGCTCGGTGGCGTGATCGCCGGGGCGGGCACCCTGACCAAGAATGGGCTGGCCGACCTGACGCTGTCCGGCAACAACACCTTCAGCGGCACCTTTGATGTGCAGTCGGGCAGCCTCACGACACTGGGCAACTCGGCACTGGGCAGCAATGCCGGGGTCAATCTCGGCGCTGCGGCGACGCTGAACCTCGGCGGCTCCGGCAGTCTCGCCAGCCTGACCGGCAGCGGCACCGCGCTGATCGGCGGCGGCAACACCCTGAGCATCGGCGGCAACAACGCCAGCAGCCTTTTCGCCGGTGTACTCACCGGAACCGGCGAGTTGAGCAAACTCGGCACTGGTACGCTGACCCTGACCGGCCTCAACAGCCTGACCGGCAACACCACGGTCAACGCCGGCACCTTGAACGTCAGCGGCTCGCTGGACAGCGCCAGCGTACTGGTCAACAGCGGCGGCACCCTGACCGGCGGCGGCTCGCTGGGCGGCGCGGTGAGCGTGGCCGACGGCGGTCATCTGGCCGGCGCCACCGGCAGCACCCTGTCGGTCAACTCGCTGGTGTTCAACGCCAACTCCAACTTCGACGTCGGCCTCGGCGCTCCGGTCTCCGGTGGCGGCAACGCGCTGGTCAACGTCGGTGGCAACCTGACCCTCGACGGCAACCTCAATGTCAGCGACATCGGCGGTTTCGGCAGCGGTGTGTACCGGTTGATCAACTACACCGGCGGCCTGACCGACAACGGCATGCTGATCGGCACGGTGCCGGGCAGCGTCACCCCAGGCGATCTGACCCTGCAAACGGCGCTGGCCAACCAGATCAACCTGCTGGTTACCGCACCGGGCGTCACCGTGCAGTTCTGGGACGGCAATCAACTCGTCGCCAACGGTTCGGTGGATGGCGGCAGCGGTACCTGGGGCGCCGGCACCACCAACTGGACCGACGTCAACGGCACCACCAATCAGGCCTGGACCAACAACTTCGCGGTGTTCCAGGGCACGGCGGGCACGGTCACCGTGAACGGCGCACAAACCATCACCGGCATGCAGTTCGTCACCGATGGCTACAGCCTGCAGGACGGTACGGCCGGTGCGCTGAATCTGGTCAACGGTTCGTTGGGTAACGCCACGGTTCGAGTCGATCCGAACGCCACCGCGACCGTCGGCGTTGCGCTTAACGGCAGCGGCACCCTCGGCAAATACGACACCGGCACGCTGGTGCTCAACGCCGCCAACGGCTACACCGGCGGCACCGCGCTCAATGGCGGCAAGATCGTCGTTGGCAACAACGCAGCGCTCGGCAGCGGTGTGTTGACCGCTGCGGACGGCACCGCGCTGGACAGCAACGCGGCCGTCACGCTGGGCAACGATGTGGTGGTGAACGGTGGCCTGACTGTCGCTGGCAGTAACGCCTTGACCCTCGACGGTGTAGTCAGTGGGGCGGGCAGCCTGATCAAGTCTGGTGCTTCGAGCCTGACCCTCAACGGCAGCAACACCTACAGCGGTGGTACTCAGCTCGCTGGCGGTACGCTGGTGCTGGGCAATAACAGCGCGATCAGCAGTGGTGCATTGAGCGTGACCGGCAACGCCAGCCTCGACAGCACCTCGGCGCTGCAACTGGCCAACGCGATCAATCTGGGGTCGCAACTGACCCTGGCCGGCAACCAGAACACCACGCTGCTCGGCGCCATCACCGGCACCGGCAGCCTGGTGAAAAACGGCAGCGCTGACCTCGTGCTTAGCGGCGCCAACACCTACAGCGGCGGCACCACGCTGAACGCTGGCACTACCACCGGCGACACCAGCAGCCTGCAAGGCGCCATCGTCAACAACGCGGCGCTGACCTTCGCGCAGAACGCCGACGGCAGCTACACCGGCAACCTCACCGGCGCCGGCACGCTGAACAAAACCGGCACCGGCCAATTGCTCCTGACCGGCAACAACACCTTCACCGGCAACACCTCGGTGCAGGCCGGTAACCTGATCGTCAACGGCGTGCTCAACAGCGCCAACGTCAACGTTGCCAGCGGCGCGAAAGTCGGCGGCAGCGGGCAACTGGGCGGCAACGTGCAACTGACCAATGGTGCGACGCTGAGCGGTGGCGGCAGTGCCACACCGTTGTCGGTCGGTTCGCTGGCGTTGTCCTCGGGCACCAACCTGGACTTCAGCCTCGGCTCGGCCGCCAGCTCCACCACCGTGGTCAACGTCGCCGGTAACCTGACCCTCGACGGCACGCTGAACATCAGCAACGCCGGCGGTTTCGGCACCGGGGTCTATCAACTGTTCCGCTACGGTGGCAGCCTGACCGACAACGGTCTGGTCTACGGCAGCCTGCCGGTGTCGGCGGCCAACCTGACCCTGCAAACCGCGATCGCCAATCAGGTCAACCTGTTGGTACAAGGCACGCCGGGTGAGGTGCAGTTCTGGAACGGCGGCACTACCAACCCTGATGGCAGCATCGGTGGCGGCAGTGGCGTGTGGGGCCCGGGCACCAACTGGACCGATCCGAGCGGCACTCAGGCGCTGGCGTCCAATGGTCAGTTCGCAGTGTTTGGTGGCCAGGCCGGTACCGTCACTGTGCAAGGCAATCAGAACTTCACCGGTCTGCAGTTCCTCGCCGCAGGTTACAACCTGGTGCCGGGGGCTGGCGGTACGCTGACGCCGGTCAACGGTGCCGACGGCAGCCTGGCGCCGGTGCGGGTCAATGCCGGGGCCAGTGCTGAAATCGACGTGCCGCTGATCGGCACCGGCGGTATCGAGAAACTCGATTCCGGCACCCTCGTGCTGACGGGCGCCAACACCTACAGCGGTGGCACCACCGTCAGTGGCGGTACGCTGATCGGTAACACCACGAGCCTGCAAGGCAACATCACCGACAACGCCACGCTGGTGTTCCAGCAAAACACCGATGGCCAGTTCAATGGTGTGCTCAACGGCACCGGCGCGCTGTTCAAACGCGGCGTGAGTCGCCTGTTGATGGTCGGCAATCAACCGTTCAGCGGTACGGTTTCGGTCGATCAAGGCCTGCTGCAAGTCGGCAGCCGTGCGGCCCGGGCTTCGCTGGGCGCACAAGTCACGGTCGCCAACGGCGCAGGCCTGAGCGGTAACGGCAGCGTCGGTTCGGTGGTCAACCACGGTGTGGTGGCTTCCGGTGGCGCTGACGGCACCTTGAGCGTGGCCGGCAACCTGACCAACAGCAGCGATGGTGTACTGGCGCTGACCGTCAGCTCGCCAACCGCCACGCCACTGGCGGTGGGTGGTACGGCGGCATTGGGCGGCGGTCTGGTGGTCAACAGCCTGGCGCCATTCACCGGCAACACCACCTACTCGCTGATCACTGCGGGCGGTGGGGTGACCGGCACCTTCAGTGCCACCGATCTGCCGCAGTACGCGTTCCTTAACAGCTCGCTGATCTACGGTGCCGATTCGGTGACCCTGGCCGTGAGCCGCAACGGCAACTCGTTCGCCGATGTCGCTGCCACGGGCAACCAGCGCGGCACCGCCACGGCACTGTCCAATAACGGAGCGGCCGGCGCGGCGTTGCAGAACCAGATCGTCAACCTCAGCGTCGCCGGTGCGCGCAATGCGTTCGACAGCCTGTCGGGTGAAATCCACGCCAGCACCGCCAGCGCCATCCTGGAGGACTCGCGCTTCATCCGCGAGGCGGTCAATGACCGCATGCGCCAGCCATCGTGCAGCGCCGCGGATGATCCACGCAAAACCCTGGCACCGAGCGACACGCAACTGAGCAGCAACGGCTGCCACGGGGAAATGGTCGGCTGGATCCGGGCTATCGGTGCCTGGGGCGACATGGGCGGCGACAGCAACACGGCGAAAGTCGATCGCAACCTTGGCGGTTTCATGCTCGGCACCGACAAGGCGCTGGATGACACCTGGCGTGCCGGGATGGCGGCCGGCTACACCCGCAGTAACCTCAATGCGCACGATCGCAACTCAGATGCCAAGGTCGACAGCTACCACTTGGCCGGTTATCTGAACTCGCAATTCGATGCACTGGCGGTGCGCCTCGGCGCGGCTTACAGCTGGCACAGCATCGAGACCAAACGCGATGTCAGCGTCGGTACTTACAACGATCGCCTGAAGGCCGATTACGACGCGCGCAGTGCGCAGGTGTTCGGTGAAGTGGGTTACGCGATCAGCGCAGCAGGCGTTGCCATCGAACCGTTCGCCGGGCTTGCCTACGTCAACTACGACAGCGACACCGGCAAGGAAAAAGGTGGAGTGGGGCGCCTGAAGGCCGACGCCGATCAGGACATCACCTACTCGACCCTCGGTGTGCGTGTCGGCAAATTGGTGACCCTGGCCAACGGCAGCCAACTGACGCCACGCGCGGCCATCGGCTGGCGGCATGCCTACGGCGACACCAAACCTGACGCCGACCTGACCTTCATCGACGGCGGCGCCTCGTTCAGCACCCAGGGCGTACCCATCGCCAAGGACAGCGCATTGCTCGAAGCCGGCATCGACTTCCAGGTGACCCCGACCGGCAAGCTGGGCATCGGCTACTCAGGCCAGGTGTCGAGCGACAACAACGACAGCGCGTTCAACATCAGCTTCAGTCAAAGCTTCTGAATCATGGTCGAAGTACTTTAGCCGCCCGAAAGGGCGGTTTTTTTTGCACAATCGAAAGCCTTTGTGGCGAGTGATTTCTGCACTGAGGTAGGAACGAGATGGATCTGTCGAAGCATTTGTTAAATCTGGAAAACCGCTTGCTGTCGCGCGCCGTGCGCGAGGATGCCGCAGAACTGGCGAGATTGATCGCGGACGACTTTGTCGAATTCGGCGCCAGCGGCGGCATCTGGAATAAATCCGATGTACTGGAAGCATTACCGCAGCAAGTGTTCGCACAACGTACCGTCAGTCAGTTCACGCTCAAGCAATTGTCGGAAGATTCGGCTCTGGTGACGTATCACTGCCATACCGTAGCTGGCGGCCAGCGGGTGCCGGCGGACAGTTTGCGCAGTTCGGTATGGCGGCGGCAGGGTGAGCAGTGGCAGATGGTTTTTCATCAGGGCACTTTTGTGCCCGGCCGTGAAACCGTGGAGACCCGTCGATAGCTTTCGCGAGCAAGCCCGCTCCCACACTGGATCTTCAGTGAACACAGGATTTGTGGATGACAGCGATCCCCTGTGGGAGCGAGCTTGCTCGCGAAGGGGGCCGAACATTCAGCGCAAAAATCAGCCGGCCCGCGCTCTGCTAGAATCCGCCCCATCAACTGCCAGAGACTCTCCCATGAGCGAGCCGATTCGCCTGACCCAATACAGCCACGGTGCCGGTTGTGGCTGCAAGATTTCCCCGCAGGTGCTGGAAGTGATTCTGGCCGGCAGCGGTGCGCAGAACCTTGACCCGAAACTGTGGGTCGGCAATGCCTCGCGTGATGATGCGGCGGTGTACGAGATCGACGCCGAGCGCGGTGTGGTGTCGACCACTGATTTTTTCATGCCGATTGTCGACGACCCGTTCGACTTCGGCCGGATCGCTGCGACCAATGCGATCAGCGACATCTATGCGATGGGCGGCGATCCGTTGATGGCGATTGCGATCCTCGGCTGGCCAGTGAATGTGCTGGCGCCGGAAGTGGCGCGGGAAGTGATTCGCGGCGGGCGCGCGGTGTGTGACGCCGCCGGCATTCCGCTGGCCGGCGGGCATTCAATCGATGCGCCGGAGCCGATCTTCGGCCTGGCCGTGACCGGTCTGGTGGAAAAACGCCACATGAAGCGCAACGACACCGCCACCGCCGGTTGCCTGCTGTACCTGACCAAGCCGTTGGGCATCGGCATCCTCACCACCGCCGAGAAGAAAGGCAAATTGCGTTCCAGCGACATTGGCGTGGCCCGTGACTGGATGTGCACCCTGAACAAACCCGGCAGCCGTTTTGGCAAACTGGCCGGCGTCACCGCGATGACCGACGTTACCGGTTTCGGCCTGCTCGGGCATCTGGTGGAAATGGCCGACGGCAGCCACCTGACCGCACGTATCGGCTACAACCACGTGCCGCGTCTGGACAGCGTCGAGTACTACCTCGAACAGGGCTGTGTGCCCGGTGGCACCTTGCGTAACTTTGACAGCTATTCGAGCAAGCTCGGCCGTCTGCAGGAGTTGCACAAGCGCGTGCTGTGCGACCCGCAGACCAGCGGCGGTCTGTTGATTGCAGTTACACCGGAAGGCAACGCCGAATTCCTCGCCGTGGCTGCCGAACTGGGCCTGAACCTGGCGCCGATCGGCGAGCTGGTCGAGCGACAGACCCACGCAGTCGAGGTGAACTGATGTCACGCGACTGCACCGATTACCGCGATATTTTCCTCAACGACCGGCCGATGATGGATGCCCGTGCGCCGATCGAGTTTGCCCACGGCGCGTTTCCCGGCGTGGTCAACCTGCCGCTGATGAACGACCGCGAGCGCGAGCAGGTGGGGACTTGCTACAAGCAGCATGGACAACAAGCCGCCATCGCCCTGGGTGAGCGGCTGGTGTCTGCCGAAGTGCGGGAGCAGCGCATTCAAGGCTGGGTCGAGTTTGCCCGGGCACACCCCGACGGCTATCTGTATTGCTTTCGCGGCGGCCTGCGTTCGCAGATCGTCCAGCAATGGATCAAGGAAGAGGGCGGGATCGATTACCCGCGTGTCGGCGGTGGCTATAAGGCGATGCGTACGTTCCTGCTGGAGACGATCGATCAGGCCGTGGCCGAGTGCGATATGGTGCTGCTGGGCGGCATGACCGGCACCGGCAAGACCGAACTGTTGGTGCAGTTGAGTAATGGTCTGGATCTGGAAGGCCACGCCAATCATCGGGGTTCGAGTTTCGGCAAGCGCGCCACCGGCCAACCGACCAACATCGATTTTGAAAACCGTCTGGCCGTTGATGTGCTGAAAAAACGCGCCGGCGGGATCCAGCAGTTTGTGCTGGAAGACGAGAGCCGGGTAGTCGGCAGTTGTGCCTTGCCATTGCCGCTGTACCGAGGCATGCAAGTGGCGCCGATGGTCTGGCTCGAAGACAGCCTGGAGCAGCGGGTCGAGCGGATTCTGCAGGATTACGTGATCAACCTGCACGCCGAGTTTGTCGCGGTGCATGGCGAGCAGGGCTTTGCGCTGTATGCCGAGCGATTGATTGCGAGTTTGAACAATATCCAGCGCCGGCTGGGCGGCGAACGCCATCAGCGGATGTTCCTGCAGATGGAAGAGGCCTTGGCCGAGCAGGCGCGCAGCGGTTCGGTCGAGCAGTTCCGTGACTGGATCAGCGTGTTGCTGCGCGAGTATTACGACCCGATGTATGCGTTTCAGCGTGAGAAGAAGGGCGGGCGGATCGAGTTTGCCGGGGAGCGCGGGGCGGTGCTGGAGTATCTGCGTGAGCGGGTGAATCAGCGGGTTTGAGGGTGCTCTTGCGGGCCTCTTCGCGAGCAAGCCCGCTCCCACATTGGGTCTCCACTGGGCAGAAATTTCTGCCTGGCGCAGATCCCCTGTGGG